>JANNKS010000760.1:0-15301 GCA_031396425.1 Rhizobacter sp.
TCGAGACATCGTCGGCAGCGCGCCAGATCGAAAAAAGCGGCGTGGCCGCGGCGCGCGAGCGGCGTGACAACGCGCGCCTGATCCATCGCGAGGCGGCCGCCGCCCTGCGCGGCGACGACCTGCCGCAGGCCACCAAGCTGCTCGACCAGGCGGCGCGCGAGATGATGGACGGCGCGCGCATGGCCAAACCCGAGCAGATCACCGGCGAAAAACACAAGCGCGACTTCGAGGCGAGGCTGGACAGTGCGCGCGCGTTGCTGGCGGCGCAGAAACGCATCACGCAGGAAAAGTCGGCCGGCGCCGAGGCGCAGGAGGCGGCGCGCAGCATCGAGCGGCAGCTCGGCGAAGCGCAGGCGGCCGCGGCGCAGGGCCGTTTTGAGGCCGCTCGCCCGGTGCTCGACCGGGCCTACCTGACGGCGCGTGTGTCGATCGAATCGATGCGTCGCGGCGACACGCTGGTACGCTCGCTGAACTTTGCCTCCGCGCGCGAGGAGTACGACTATGAAATCGACCGCAATGAAACCCACCGCATGCTGATCGACGTGCTGCTCGCCGACCGCAAGGACGCCGCCGGTGCGATGCCTGCCGCGATGCAGCCCTTCACCGAGAATGCGAACGCGCTGCGCGGCGCCGCCGAAGCGCAGGCCAGGAAGGGCGATCACGCTGCCGGCATCAAGCTGCTGGAAGATTCGACGCGCGAACTGGTGCGCGCGATCCGCTCCGGTGGCATCTACATCCCCGGCTGAAGGTGACGTGTGGCGTGGCGAAACCCTGGCTTCTGGAACGGCCCGCGATTGTGGCGCTTGCGCGTCGGTGCGGCCCTGGCGGCGGCGCTCGCGGTGGCTGGCGGGCTCGCGGCCGCACCGTCGCTGTGGCTTGCGCTTGAAAAAGACGGCATTCACGACCCGCGCAACCCGGGCCTTGCGCAACTGCAGCAGCCTGCCGAGGCGCTTGCGCCTCTGCCGCGGGACACGGCGGGCAACCAGGTTCGCTGGGTCGAAGCGCTGGACAGTGGTGCGATCACGCCGCGCGCCAACCTGTGGACCACTGCCCAGGTGCGCATGCTCGACCAGGATCTGATCATCGCCAAGTACGGCTCGATGCCGGCGGTGAAATTCCCGCACCGCCAGCACACGCTGTGGCTGGACTGCGAGAACTGTCATGACGCGCTGTTCAAGGACAAGGCAGGTGCGACCAAGTTCAGCATGACGGCAATCCTCAACGGCGAGCAATGCGGCGTGTGCCATGGTGCGGTCTCGTTTCCACTCACCGAATGCAACCGGTGTCACAGCGTGCCCAACGAATCGCTGCCCCGCAGCGCAGCGCGATGAGAAGCGGCACCGCCATTGCGCTGGTGCTGACGCTGTTGTGCAGCGCCCTGCCCACCCCGCTGCACGCCGAATACGGCGACGTGATCATCAACAAGCGCTCCGACAAGGAGGGGGTTCGGCCGGTCGTGTTTCCGCACTGGTTCCACCGTATCCGCTACCGTTGCAAGGTGTGCCACCAGGAACTCGGCTTCAAGATGCGCGCTGGTGCGAACGACGTGCTGATGGCCGACATCGTCGACGGCAAGTTCTGCGGCATGTGCCACAACGAGCAGATCGCCTGGGGGCCGGAGCGTTGCGACCTGTGCCATTCGGGACTGCCCGGCACGCCCAGCGGCATCATCGGCGGGCCGCAGACCTCCGGGCCGGGGCGATGGTGATGCGATGCATCAAACACCGTTGCTGACGATTTCGCTGCCGGCGCACCGACACGCTGCCGGCGCATGGCGTGTCGGCGCAGCCGCGGCCATGGCGGCCATGATGCTGGCCGGATGCGCGGCTGCGCTGCAAGAAGCGTCGCGAGGGAATGTTCCGAACCCGCCAATTCCCGAGGGCGACATCCGGCTCGGCCCGCCGCGCACCGTGCTCGGGGGCTTTTTGGCGCCGCCGGGTGCGGCGTTCGGGGTGCCGGTCAGCCCGGGCAGCGGCGCTTTCGTCAAGCTGGTCGCGCCGACGTCGATCGCGCTCGGCGGCAACGACCTGTTGATCGTCGACAGCGGCGCCGGCCGGGTCTGGCGCGCCGACCTCGGCTTCAACACCTTGAGCGAAGTGGTGGGCGCGGCGGCCGCGCCCGGCACCGTGGTGGCGCTCGGGCCCGACCTCGCGGCCTGGGTGCTCGACGGCGTGGCGCGCCAGGTGCAGCGCGTCGGGCGTGACGGTCGCCTGCTGCAGACGTTTCGTGCCAGCAGCAGCGCGCCGGCGCCGGTGGGGTTCGCCTTGGCCGATGGCGGCGCGACCCTGCTGCTCGCCGATGCCGGGCTGCGCCAGTGGGTCGAGTTTCGTTCCGTCGGCGCGTTCGCAACCGGTGTCGCGCCGCGCACTGCCGATGATTCAGGCCCGCGCAGCGTCGATGGCATCGCGGTGGCGCGCGACACGGTCTACCTGCTCGACCGCAGTGCGGCGCTGGTGCACGTGGTGCGTCGCGACGGCCAGGTGCAGGGCCGGCTCGGCGCCGGCGAATTGAAGCAACCGGTCGCGATCGCGGCCGACCGCGCCGGCCGTGTCTTCGTGCACGACGCGCAGGACAACACCGTCAAGCTGCTGCGCGCCGGCGCGCCGGCGCAGGTGTTCGACGCGGCGCGGTTGCGCGTGCAGGTGATCGGCGCCATCGCGGCTGACGAGCGAAACCTCGCCGTCGCCGATCGGTTGACCGGGCAGGTCGTGATCCACCCGCTGCTCGGCGCAGGACGGCCATGACGATGCAGCGCAGCCTCGGGTTCGCCTGTGCGCTGGCTGGCGCGGTGCTGCTCGGCGCTTGCGCCGGCGTCGAAGCGGTGCGCGGCGAGATGCGCTACGGCATGGATGACGCGCCCGAAGGCCGCCAGCTGTTGTGGCCGCCCGCACCCGAGGTGCCGCGTTTCGCCTACGCCGGCACCCTCACCGGCGAACAGAATTTCCGCCGCCCGCTCGGCGACACGAGCGCTTTGAAGAACTTTGGACGCTGGCTGGTGGGGCTCGACGACAAGGGCGCGGCACCCGTCGTGTTGCAACGACCGGCGGCGCTGATCGGTGACGACCGCGGGCGCCTGTTCGTCAGCGACACCAGCCGCCAGGCAGTGTTCGTGTTCGACGAGAAGGCGGGCGAGTTGCAGGTGTGGGAACGCGCTGGTGCGCTGTTCAACTTCGTCGCTCCGTCGGGGCTGGCGCTGGCGCCGCAGGGCGGCTTGTTCGTTGCCGATGCCGAACTGGGCTTCGTCGTGCGGCTCGATGCCCGCGGCGAGCCGCTGGGTGCAGTCGGCCGCGGCCAGCTCAAACGCCCCACGGGCGTGGCGCGCGACCCGCTCAGCGGGCGCCTGTTCGTCGCCGACACGGCTGCGCATGACATCAAGGTGTTCGACGCGTCGGGTGCGCTGCAACGCGTGATCGGCCGGCGCGGCGAGGGCGACGGCGAGTTCAATTTCCCGACCCACCTCGCCTTCGTGCAGGGCGAGCTGTACGTAACCGACACGCTGAACAACCGCGTGCAGGTGTTCAGCGCCGAAGGCGAACGCCTGAGCCGAAAGTTCGGCGCGCGCGGCCTGACGCTGGGCAGCCTGGTGCGGCCCAAGGGCGTGGCGGTGGACAGCGAAGCGAACGTCTACGTCGTCGAGTCGTACTACGACAGCCTGCTGGTCTTCTCGGCGCGCGGCGAGTTCCTGCTGCCCATCGGCGGCACCGGCACCGCGACTGGCCGTTTCTACCTGCCCGCCGGCGTGTGGGTGGACGCGACGAACCGCGTCTTCGTCGCCGACATGTTCAACGGCCGGGTGGTGTTGTTCCAGTTCCTGGGGGGCGGGTGATGCGTCGAACCGTTGCCGCCACCTGGAGTCTGGCCGGCGTCGTGGCGCTGATTGCGAGCCTGCTGCTGCCGGCCGAGCCGGCGAGCGGCCAGCGCGTCTCCGACGTGCGCGGCACTCGCCACAACCTCTCTGTCGACAGCCCAGGCGCGACGCGCGCGGCCGTCGGCGGCACCACCGAGGTCTGCGTGTTCTGCCACACGCCGCACGGCGCCACCCAGCAGGATCAGGGCGGCACGCCGTTGCGTTCGCCGTTGTGGAACCGGCGTGTTCCGCCCGGCGCGACCTACACACCCTACACCTCGTCGTCGCTCGACGCGCAGGCGATCCTCGACGGCCTGAACGCGCAGCCGGGCGGAAGTTCCAAGCTGTGCCTGTCGTGCCACGACGGTACGCTGGCGATCGGCAACGTGAACGTGCTGAACGGCAGGACGAACGTGTCCATCCCGATGACCGGCACCGGCCCGGGCGGCACGATGCCCGTTGGTGAGGGCGTGCAAAGCGGCTTCACGCGCTTCCTCGGCACCGACCTGCGCAACGACCATCCGATTTCGCTCACCTACAGCAGTGCGCTGGCCGCGCGCGATGGCGAGCTGCGGCCGGTCGACGCGGCCCAGCGCTGGCCGGCCGGCTCGGGCAGCGTGGTGGGGGTGCGCGCACCCGGCTTCAAGCCGCTGCTGCCGCTCGAGCCGACCGGCACCGGCGGCGCCGGTCAGGTGCAGTGCGCGACCTGCCACGACCCGCACCTGCGCGA
Organism: Rhizobacter sp.; assembly: GCA_031396425.1. GTDB lineage: Bacteria > Pseudomonadota > Gammaproteobacteria > Burkholderiales > Burkholderiaceae_C > JAEMQF01. The sequence goes on from JANNKS010000760.1 coordinate 4,578, forward strand.
ACTCGACGCGACCAAGGGCAACCAGAAATTCCTGCGCGCGCAACGCTTCCAGGAAGCCGCGCCGACGAGTGCCCACAACGCGGCCGGCGACATCGTCTGCGTGTCGTGCCACGACAAGAACCAGGGTCTGGGCACCTGGGCATTCTCGGCGCACGCGCGCCCCGACGTGGCCGATGAAACCTACCGCGACGCCGCTGCGACGCCGCTGCGACGCTGCGCGAATTCCCCGCCGCGCTGCCGGTGTGGAAGGCCGCGTGCCTGAACTGCCACGATACGCACACAGTGCAGGGCGCGCGGCGCCTGACGCGCGAGGGCACCGACGCGCCGCTGCCGCCGGGCAACCCGCTCGCGGCCAAGCAGGGCGGCAACCCGGCGCTGGAAAAGACCTGCTACCAGTGCCACACCACGGCGGCCAAGTCGGCGCTCAATTCGATTCTGCAGGTGCCCGACATTGAAAGTGATTTCGAGGCCGCGATTCGCATGCCCATCACCACGCCGGAACAGGGCGGCACCACCGAGGAAGTGCACGACATCGGCGGCAATTTCAGCGACGCGTCGAACAACTGCAGCGGGCCGACGAACCGTTGCGGTGCTGACTTCATCGAATCGAAGGCGCTGCTCGCCCAGCGCCACGCCGAGTGCAGCGACTGCCACAACCCGCACAGGGTGGTGAAGTTCCGGTCCTTCACCGGTGGCGCAGGCGGCATCGCCGGCGCGCCCGATCCGGCCGGAACGCACCGGCACGACGAAGCGCCCGGCTACACCCACACCAACATCGCTTCGGGCGTGCTGCGCGGTACCTGGGGTGTCGAGCCGATCTACGCGTCGACCTCGTTCCAGAGCCTGCCGAGCGGCTACACGGTCAAGCGCGGCGACCCGGGTGCGAGTGTCGACACCTCGGTGACGGCGACCCACGTGACGCGCGAATACCAGATCTGCCTGAAGTGCCATTCCGACCACGGCTACGCCGACAACAACGCCTATCCCCTGGGCAACCGGCCGGCGCTCGGCCGCACCGGCGGCACCCCGCCGGGCAGCAACAACCTGACCGTCTACACCAACCAGGCGAAGGAGTTCCAGGCGCCGGTGAGCCACCGTGGCGGCGGCACGGCGCCGAATTCGGGCGCGGGCACGAACTACGCCACCAACAACCACCGTTCCTGGCACCCGGTGATGGACGCCACCGGCCGCACCGCGCCGAGCGCAGCGGCATTCCGCTCGCCCTGGGGCAATGCGATCGGCACCCAGACGATGTACTGCAGCGATTGCCACGGCGCCAACACCGCCGACACGAGCGTCGTTCCGCCCGGCGGCGAAAACGGCACGGCGTGGGGCCCACACGGTTCGAACAACAACTTCCTTCTCAAGGGAGTCTGGAACAACACCGTCGGCGCGAACAACCGCGGCGACAACGGGCCGAACCCGAACGGTCTGTGCTTCAAGTGCCACAACCCGAACACGTACGCGAACCGCAACGGCACCGGTACGACGGGTTTCGCCAACGGCGGCGAAAACCTGCACGCATTCCACACCGACAAGATCGGCAGCATGCGCTGCAACTGGTGCCACGTCGCGGTACCGCACGGCTGGAAGAACAAGGCGCTGCTCGTGAACCTGAACGACGTCGGGCCCGAAGCCGGCCGCGCCGGCAACGAAGAATGGCGCATGAACGCGTCCGCGCAGGCGTTCAACCAGGAACCCTACTACCTGAATGCCAAGCTCAAGGTGCGCACCTTCGCCACCAGCGGCAGCTGGGTCGATACCAACTGCGGTTCGAACAATTCGGCGGTCGCCTTCGGCACCAATGGCAACAGCACCCTGAATGGCAAGGACTGGATGAAAGACGTGTGCAGCAACCCGCCCTGAATGGCCTTCGAAGCCACGTTGAACTGACCCGATGAACACGACTGCACCGACATGACCACGCTGACCGCCCCACGCCCGAACCTCGCGCAGGCGTTGCTGGCGCATGTCGGCTCGCTGCGCGCGACGCTCCTGTCCATGGCGTTGCTCGGCGCGGCGGTGCTGGCCGGGTCGGTGCCCGGCTTGCCGGCGGCGCTGGTCCTGGGGGTGACGATGGGCCTGCTCGCGCTCAACCTCACCGCCGCACTGGTCGTGCACCCGGCGTTGCGGCGCCAGCTGCCGCTGCTGGTGGCGCACCTCGCGTTGCTCGCGCTGGTGGTGCTGGTGGGCTGGGGCCGTTTGACCGCGCTCGACGGGCGCTTCGAGCTCACCCAGGGCCTGCCGTTCGACGGCCAGCTGATCGAAGCGAGTGCCGGTCGCTGGCACCGCAGCGAGCTGGCGCAGATCGGGTTCCGGCACGACGGTTTCGAGATCGACTACGCGCCCGGGCGCAAGCGCGGCGCAACGCGCAATCAGGTCGCGTGGGTCGACGCCGGCGGGGCGCCTCAGGCGGCGATGATCGGCGACCACCGGCCCCTCGTGCTGCGCGGCTACCGCTTCTACACCAGCTCGAACAAGGGTTTCGCGCCGCTGCTGACGTGGCGGCCGCAGCGCGGCGAAGTGCTCACCGGTGCAGTGCACCTGCCGGGATATCCGATGCACGAGCTGCGCCAGTCGAGCGCCTGGGCGTTGCCCGACGGGCGGCGCGTGTGGGTCAAGTTGCAGTTCGATGAAACCTTGATCGACCCCAACGCTGCGGCGCGTTTCCGGCTGCCCGACAGCCACCGCCTGGTAGTGCACTTCGGGCCATTGCAGACCGAACTGGCGCCGGGCGGTTCGATAGCGCTCGACGGCGGCACGCTGGTCTACGAAGGCCTGCGCACCTGGATGGGTTACCGCGTGTCGTACGACGCCTCGCTGCCCTGGCTGCTCGCCGCCGCATTGCTCGCGGCGCTCGCGCTCGCCTGGCATTACACGCAGCGCTTCTGGCTGGCGGGGCGGACTGCCCCGGATGTCAACCCGGTCGTGGCCGGGGCGCACCCGGTGGCAGCCGCGCCGCAACGGGCGAACGATGTCTGAGGCCGGCCTGCTCTGGGCGGCCCTTGCCGCGTACGTCGGAGTCGCCGCGCTGGTGGGGGTGTCGTTCGCGTCCGGGACAGGCGCAATATCCGTCATCTCCGTCACGCGCTCCGCGTCGGGCGCAGCTTCTGCATCTGCTGCGTCTGCCGCGTCGATGCGCCGCCGGCCCGATCGAAGCCTCGCCGCTGCCGCCTGGCTGCTTGGCGCGGCCGTACTGCTGCACACGCTGTCGCTCGGCGTGCGCTGGCGCACCCTCGGCCACGGGCCGTTCACGACGATGCACGAAATCCTCAGCTCCAACTTGTGGAGCCTGGCGCTGGTGTTCCTGGTGGCGTCGCTGGTCGCGCGCGAATTGCGCGCCGGGCTGCTGATCGCCGTGCCGGTGTGGCTCACGCTCGCGCTGTGGCTGCTGATGGCCGATGCGCGGCCCGGCCACCTGCCGCCCACTTACGACACGCCGCTGTTGTACCTGCACACCCTGGTGGGCAAGCTGTTCCTCGGCCTGCTGCTGGCGGCGGTCGCGCTCGGCGCGGTGCCGGCACTGCGGCTCACCGGCTGGGGCACGCGCCACTGCGCGGGGCTGCCCGAGAACCGATGTTTCGACGAACTCGCGCATCGTTTCGCGGCCTTCGCGTTCGTGTTCGACACGTTGATGCTGATCGTCGGCGCGGTCTGGGCGCAGGACGCCTGGGGCCGCTACTGGGCCTGGGATCCGCTCGAGACCTGGGCCTTCCTTAGCTGGCTGGCACTCGCCGCCGCACTCCATGCGCGCGCCGCGCTGCGGCCCTCGCCCGCCGTGTTCGGTGCCTGGCTGCTCGCGGTGTTCGTCCTCGCGTTCCTGACCTTCTTCGGCGTGCCGTTCATCTCCACTGCGCCTCACAAGGGGGCGGTGTGAGCCGCCGCCGCGACCGGCGCGCGCTCGGCCTGCTGCTGACGGCGGCCAGCGTGCTGCTTGGCGGCTGGGGCCTGGCCACGCTCGCGCCGACGCACGCGCCGCCAACGGTCGAGGCGCCACGCCCCACGCCGGCGGCCGAACTGCGCCAGCGCTTTGACACCGCGGTGCTGCTGCTGCACGCCCGGCAGTTCGAGCCGGCTGCGTCAGCATTGCAGCACGTGCTTGAACTCGCGCCCCGGCTGCCCGAGGCGCACGTCAACATGGGCTTTGCGATGCTCGGCCTGCAGCGCACTGCCGAAGCGCAGCGCTACTTTGAAGGTGCCGCCACGCTGAAGGCCGATCAGGCGAACGCCTACTACGGCCTCGCGCTCAGCCACGAAGCCCAGGGTGACCTGGAACTCGCGCTCGGCGCGATGCGCAGCTACCTGCACCTGGCGCGAGCGGAAGACGAAGCGCACCTGCGCCGCGCGCGGGCCGCGCTGTGGGAATGGGAAACGAAGATCGCCGAGCGGCGCGCGTCCGTCCCGCGCTGAGCCAAAGCGGCCGAACGCCCGGGCTTGTGTTGACCTCGCTTCGCCCCAAACGCCAGCGTGTTTTCCCGAAACCGGGACGCCCTTCCCGATGTTGGGGTGGCGCCGACGCCGCGCCGCTTCGCTCCGCGTCGAATCAACGCGCCTTGCCGCTGAGATAACTGGCCGCGTCGGCATGGCCCTGTGCTGCGGCCTTGGCGATCCAGCGTTGCGCCTCGTCGGGGCGTTGTTCGACGCCCTTGCCGGTGAGAAACATGATGCCCAGGCTGTATTGCGCGTCGGCGTGGCCCTGGCGCGCCGCTTCGAACATCCATTGCGCGGCGAGGCGCCCCGGGTCGGTGTCGCCGCCCGGATCGGCCAGGCCATAGGCATACATATTGCCTAGGTGGAACTGGGCTTCGGCCAAGCCCTGGCGTGCCGCCCGCTCGAACCACTGCACCGCCTGCGCATCGCTCTCGCGCACGCCGTGCCCGTGGTAGTGCAGCAGGCCCAGGCGCAGTTGGGCGACGGCGTTGCCCGAGCGCGCCAGTGGTTCGAGCAGGCGGAGCGCGGCCGGATAGTCCTTGCGGTTGAGCGCCGCGATGCCGTCCTGCAGCGCATCGGCCAGGGCCGGGGTGAGCAAGGTGGCGAGGGTGAGTGCGGCAATGAAGCGTCGAATCGACATGGGTGGGCTCCGAATCCTGAAGCGAGGCCCTGCAATCGCTGTACCTGCGCTGCGTCTTGAAGCGCACCGGCCGGGGTGAATGGGCTCGCCATGGCCACGCCCGCGATGCGAGTGCCGAACCAGCCGTTGCTGATGCATCGATGGCTGCGCGCGCAGGCCTGGGTGGCGATCGGCGCCTTGCTGCTCTATGGCGGTTTGTCGTTCGGTCACCTGACGGTGCTGCGCAGCCACCTGTTCGACAGCATGCAGGCCTTGCAGCAACTGCTGCGTCACGAGAAGGCGCTCGCCCTCACCGAGGCCGCAGTGGAAGTCGCGCTGCACGACGTTGACGACCTGGCCCGCATGCGCGCCGGCGGGCCGCCACCGGCGGCAGAGATCGACGCCTACATGACGACGTGCAATCGGCTGTTCGAGTCGCTCGCCGAATTCGACCCGGACGCCGAGCGCTTGCAGCGTGACATTGCCCAGACCTACGCCGACCTGCAGGCCGCGCCGCTGCAAGCGAACTGGTCGGCGCTGCGCGAATCGTTGGGGCGCGCCGCGGACGGACTTGAAATCCGACGCGCCACGCTGGTCGAACGCGGCGACGCGCTCGGGCAGGTGCAGCAATCCGAAAACGCCGCGATCACGCGCGAAGCACTGCTGCTGGCGCTGCTCGGGCTGGTGCTGTCCGGTGCTGCGCTGGCCTGGTTCTTCAATCGCCTGGGCGGCGAGATGCGCCGCGTCGAGCTCGAAGGCGACATCCGCTCGCACCAGGACAAGATGCGCGCCGTCGGTGCGCTGGCCGCGGGCGTGGCGCACGAGGTGAACAACCCCCTGGCCGTGATTGCCGGCGTGGCGCAGGAACTGAATGGCGTCGAAGGCGAGGTGCCGGCGCAGCGCATCACTGAAGCTGCGCGGCTCATCCTGGCGCAGACCGAACGCGCCGCGCTGGCCACGCGCCAGCTGGCCGAAGCGGCTGCGCCGCTGCCCACCGAGGTCGACTGGGTCGACCTGAACGCACTGGTGCGGCGTGCGGTACGCCTGCTCTCCTGCGACAAGCGCTATCGCCAGCTGGGTTTCGAATCCGACCTGGGCGTCGACCTGCCGGCCGTGAAGGCGCCAGCGGCGACGTTACAGCAGGTTTTGATGCAACTGCTCACACTCGGCTGCGATACTGCGGTCGCTGCGCCGCAGGGCCTGGCTTGGGTGCGCATCGCGACTCGCCGCGTCGAGTGCGGCGTGCAGACCTGCCTGGAATTTCCGGTGCCGCTGGACCGTACACATTCAGAGGTCCAGCGCACGTTGTTGCGCTGCCGCACGATGATCGAACCCTTGGGCGCGCAGCTTGCGATTGGTCAAGACGCGCTGCCCTTAGGGCGCATTAAGCTGGCATGGCCTGCCGAACCTGGCGGCGCCTGACGAAGGATGTGGGCCATGGCTGAACTGAATGTGCTGGTCGTCGATGACGAACCGGCCGTTCGGCAGGTGCTCGCCGCTGCGATCGCGAAGGCCGGCTATGCGGTCGAGGCGGTGGGTTCGGCCGCCGAGGCGCTGGCGCGTCTGGACAAGACGCCATTTGATGTCGTGCTCAGCGACGTGTTCATGCCCGTCACCGACGGCATCGAGCTGCTCAAACAGGCGCGCGAGCGCGGCCACGCCGCCACCTTCATCATGGTGACGGCGTTTGCGTCGGTCGACTCGGCCATCGATGCGATCAAGGCGGGCGCGTGGGACTACATCACCAAGCCGGTTCGCAACGAGGAAATCCTGCACCGCCTCGAACAGATCGACGCGATGCGCGGCCTGCGCGAAGAGAACCGCGCGCTGCGCAGCCTGGTGCTGGGCGGGCCGAAGGCGACGTTCCAGTTCAGCTCGCCGGCGATGCAGGCCACCGAGCGCCTCGTCAGCCGGGTTGCACCGACCGACAGCACCGTGCTCATCAGCGGCGAAAGCGGCACCGGCAAGGGGGTCACGGCACGCCGGCTGCACGAACTTTCGGCGCGCCGCGACGGTCCGTTCGTGTCGGTCAACTGCGGCGCGATTCCCGAGAACCTGATCGAAAGCGAACTGTTCGGCCACACCAAGGGCGCCTTCACGAGCGCCGACCGGCCACGCAAGGGCCTGTTCGTGCAGGCCGACCACGGCACCATCTTCCTCGACGAGATCGGCGAACTGCCGCTCGCGATGCAGACCAAGCTGCTGCATGTGATCGAGGCAAAAGAGGTGCGCCCGCTCGGCGCCGAGCAGAGCCGCCGGATCGACACGCGCATCATCGCCGCGACGAACCGTGACCTGCCGGCCTACGTGGCGCAGGGGCGGTTCCGCGAAGACCTGTTCTTTCGTCTGTCGGTGTTCCAGATCGGCATGCCGGCGCTGCGCGAGCGGCGCGCCGACATTCCCGGCCTGATCCGCCACCTGATGGCGCAGCGTGCGGTGCCGTCGGGTTCGAACCAGATGTTGACGATCGACCCCGAAGCCGAAGACCTGCTGCTCGCCTTCGCCTGGCCTGGCAACGTGCGCCAGCTCGAGAACGTGCTGCAGCGTGCCGCCATCCTTGCCGACGGCGGCTGCATCCGCGTCGCCGACCTGCCGCCCGAGGTGTCGCGCGTCAGCGCCAGCGCCAGCGCGGCACCGGCCTTGGATGGCACGGAGCTGAACCTGCGCGAACGGGTGCGGCGCTTCGAGCTGGCGCTGATCTTGCGTGCGATCGAAGACGCCGGCGGTGAGCGCCGCCTGGCTGCGCAGCGGCTGGGCATCGGCCTGTCCAGCCTGTATCGCAAACTCGAGGAGTTCCAGGCCGATGGCCCGGCGCATTGATCCGGCTCTGTTGTTGCTCGCAGTGGGCGCCAGCCTGGCAACCGCACCGGTCGCGCACGCTGCCGATGTGAACCAGGGCGCCACGCTGTACCGACAGCATTGCGCAGGCTGCCACGGCGGCGATGGCCGGCCGGTGATGGCGCTCGCGCCCGACTTCTCGCGCCCCAGCGCACTGCTCAAGCCCGACCTGGTGCTGCTCGCCTCGATTCGCACCGGCAAGGGCGCGATGCCGGCCTACCAGGGCCAGCTGCGCGACCGCGACATGCTCGACATCGTGGCGCACCTGCGCACCTTGCGCTGAGTGCCTGTGACTGACCCTCAGCGTCTGATGGAACGCCGCCATGCCCTTGCCCTCATGGCCGTGCCGGCATTGGCGCTTGCCCTGCCCGCGCGCGGCCAGGGCGGCTGGCGCATCAAGGACGTCTTTGAAGTCGGCGCCGCGGTCTACGTGCGCGCGCTCACCGTCGAGCCAGCGCGCAGTGCTCTGTGGGTCGGCACCTCGGCGGGCGTGCACGAGGTCGACCTGGCGCAGGCCAAACTGCGCAACACCTTCACCCGCAACGACGGCCTGGCGAACGAATACGTGTTCGCGGTCGGGCTGGACCGCGACGGCCACAAATGGTTCGGCACCAACGCGGGCGGCGTGTCGCGCTACAAGAACGGCCAATGGAAGACCTTCTTCCCGATGCACGGCCTGGCCGACTACTGGGTCTATTCGTTCGCCCAGCAGCGCAACGGCGACTTCTGGATCGGCACCTGGGCCGGCGTGAACAAGGTCGATGCCCGGACCGGCAAGTTCACCACCTACGTGAAGCAGCTCGTCAACGAATGGGTCTACGGCATCGCGGTCGACGCGTCGGACCGGGTCTGGTTCGGCACCGAAGGCGGGGTGTCGATGTTCGACGGCAAACGCTGGGTCGCCTGGACCCACAAGGACGGCGTGGGCGCGCCGAACACCGAACAGCTGCCGTTCAGCGCCAACACCGGCCTGGGAACGCGTTCGCGGCACGACCTGGCGGTCAGCACCCAAGGCTCGGCCACCTACAACGCGAACTATGTGTTCGCGATGTTCTGCGCCCGCGACGGCACCCTGTGGGCCGGCACCTGGGGCGGCGGCGCGGCGCGCTACGACGGCAAGGCCTGGACCAATTTCACGACCCGCGACGGCCTGGCCGGCAACATCGTCTACAGCATCGCACAGGCGGCCGACGGTGCCCTGTGGTTCGGCACCAGCAACGGCGTGTCGCGTTTCGACGGCAAGGCCTGGACGAACCTGGCGACCAAGGACGGCCTGCTCGAACCTCATGTCTACGCCGTCGCCGTGGCGCCGGACGGCGATGTGTGGGCCGGCACACGCAAGGGCGTGGCGCGCATCGGTCGCTGAGTCGAACCTCGCTTCACACCACCGCACACCGCATGGCACGCCACAACACACTCATCGTCGCCGCCGCGCTGGCCTTCGCTGCCGCCGTGGCGGGAGGCTATCGGTTCGGACAACACCAGGCCGCCGCGCCGGTCCAGGGCCCGACATCGATTTCGACATCGACATCCGCAGCGGCATCCCTCGGCCCGGTGGTCCAGGCGGCGCGCGACGTGATGCCGCTGCCCGCCGGCCACGCGGGCCGCAGCGCCACAGCGCCGCAGCTCGAAGGCAAACTGGCTCCCGACCCGAGTGCGAAATTCATCCACTTCCGGGTCGGCAACAAGAACGTCAAACGGCTGTTCGTCGATGGCGACACGGTGTGGGTCGGCACCACGGGTGGGCTGGTGCGCTACAACACCCGCAACGACGAATACAAGATGTTCGACGTGAGTTCGGGGCTGCTGTCGAACGGCGTGTTCTACGTCGGCAAGCTCGATGGCCGCATCGTCGTGGGCACGTACGGCGGCGGCCTGTCGTTGCTCGACCCGGTGACGCAGAAATGGGACACCTACAACATTCCCAACGGTCTGGGCGACGCCTTCGTCTACGACGTGCTGAAAGCCAGCAATGGCGACGTCTGGATCGCCACCTGGTCGGGCGTGAACCGGGTGCGCGGCGGCCAGCTGAAAGACCGCGCCAGCTGGGAGCTGCACACGGTTGCCAGCACCCAGGGTGGCCTGCCCAATGATTGGGTCTATGGCCTGGCCGAAGGGCGCGACGGCGACATCTGGCTCGGCACCGAAGGGGGCCTGGCGCAGTACCGCCAGGGTCGCTGGCAGCACTGGAACCATGCGTCGGGGCTTGGGGCAGACTACGAGCGTGTGAAGAACGACATCCAGTTCAAGACCGACCCCTCCAAGGTGTCGGAGCATCACGCCCGCCAGAAGGAGGAGATGGGCCTGAGCCAGGTCGACGTGGCCTACAACCCGAATTACATCGTCGCTATGGTCGTCGACGCGCAAGGCGTGGTCTGGGCCGGCACCTGGGGTGCGGGGCTGTCGCGCTTCGACGGCAAGACCTGGGCCCAGTACACCGTCGCCGACGGCCTGCCGGGCAACCATGTGTTCATGCTGCACCTTGACCCGACCGGGCAACTCTGGGTCGGCACGAACAACGGCCTGGCGAAGCTGCACGACGGCAAGTTCGAATTGCTCACGGTCCAGGACGGGCTGTTCAGCAACACCGTTTTCTCGATGGCCACGACGCGCGACGGCAGCCTGTGGGTGGGCGGCTTCGGCGGCGTGGCCAAGATCAGGCGCCGGTGATCGCGCCCGCGCACCGGCCCGCCCCAGCCGCCCCGCTGCCATGGACCGTTCATTGCTGACCCAACTCGAGGCGAAGGACTTCGGTGCCTTGCTGACGCGCCTGCTCGCGATCGCCGACGATGCGGTGATCGTGGTCGACGCGCAACAGCGCATCGTGCTGTTCAAC
>JANNKS010000002.1:0-1771 GCA_031396425.1 Rhizobacter sp.
CCGCGCAGGCGACTGCGCAAAACCTGAGCGCAGACAACGGCCATGCCGCAGCGATGGCGATGGATGTCGGCAGCCCCGAATCGATCGCCCAGGCCTTCGAATGGGTCGAGCGCGGGTACGGCCGCAGCGACATGCTGGTCAACTGCGCCGGGATCGCCAAGGTATTCCCGTTCCTTGAGTTCCCGCTCGACAACTTCGTCGCAACCATGAACATCAACGTCACCGGCACGCTGCTGTGCGCCCAGGCCGCGGCACGGCTGATGGTGCGCCGACGCTGGGGTCGCATCGTCAACATCGCATCGGTCGTCGGCATGCGCGCGGTGGGCAGCGGGCGCACGGCCTACGGCACATCCAAGGGCGCGGTGATCGCACTGACTCGCCAGATGGCGGTGGAACTCGCCGAGCACGGCATCACCGCCAATGCGGTAGCGCCGGGGCCGGTCGACACGCCCATGACACAGGCCCTGCACACCGATCGTTTCCGCCAGGAGTATTCGAAGGCGATCCCGATGAATCGCTACGGTACGACAGGCGAGATCGCCTCGGCGGTGCTGTATCTGGTGTCGGAGGAGGCCTCCTACATCTCCGGTGTGGTGCTGCCCGTGGACGGCGGCTTTCTCGCCTCGGGCGCACGCGGCATTTGAACCGCCCCTCGCGCAAACGCCGTGCCGGTGTTCTCGACAGGCGCCGCGACCTGCACGCATACCCTCACGACAAATAGTGCGGAGGCACCTGCAGCGTGGTCTCCATGCCGTGCAACACCGCGGCTGCGTGCATGATGACGTGCGTGGCCACGGCGGCGAGCGGGCTGCCCGTCAGCAGGTAGGTCGACGTGATGATGGCATTGCCGATGAGCGCAGACACCATCGCCGGCCCTTGGAATTCGGTGTAGCCCAGGTGGTAGGCCACGGTCAGGGTCAGGCTCGCGGCGAGCGCAACCAGACCGCGCTTCAGCCGGACACTCCGAGACGGCTGCTGCTCGAAGAAGCCTGCGCCCTGCACGGCAAGCACCGGGAAAACGTTCAGCAGCAGAGCGTCGGTGACGCCATAGGCCAGGCCGACCCAGGCCAGCGCCATCACGAGTTGCAACCCCGACGGCACCGCCGATGCCGGCTGACCGGCGATGTTGCGCAACAGCACCACGCTCGCCGCCGCGATGCCGACCAGGGCAAAGGGCCAGTGTCCGGTCAGCTGCTTCATCGACAAGGGGTGACGCCGGAAGTAGACCAGCAGCAGGGTGCCGATGATTCCGACATAAGGAACCAGGAACAGAGAGCGCTCCCAGCGCAGCCCCATCGAGAACACGGCCGGCACCGCGAAGGCCATGCCCGCGGCGAGCGCCAACCACGCCGTTGATTGCCGAAAACCCGGTAGCTCGGTCACGCCAGTCTCCTTCGAATCCGGGCCGCTCCGCACTGCAAACCCAATGCATCGATCCTCACGCCGCGCGTCGAAGTTCATCGGCGGCACATCGACTTCCTCGACCTCACCGGCACGCGGCTGGTACAGGTACTTCAACGCCTTTCGCAGATCGGTCTCCTGCATGAATCGGTCCTTCATGGCGCACGCGTGAGGCGGCGTGCCGCGACCACAAGCTCGCAACCGCAGGGCCAAAGCGCCTCAAGGCATCAGGTTAGCGAAGTAATCGGCCTGCCGCCGCAAATCGAGCCGAAGAAACACTGGGCGTCCGAGTTGTGGCAAGGTGGAATGCGGCGCTGCGGAAGACCGATGTAGCAGTGGTGCGTACTGCCCGCGGGTTAGCGTGGTCCTG
>JANNKS010000124.1:0-5638 GCA_031396425.1 Rhizobacter sp.
GAAGATGAAGGCCGGGGCGCTGGCCGAGCGGTTGATGAGCGTGACAGGCGTGTAGCCCGGTGCGCAGCAGGTATCGGCCTCGGCGAGCGTGAAGCGCTGGCTGTCGACCTGCACGTCGACCGCACCTTCGATCAGGTGGAACACCATCGCAGGCGAGCGCACCGGCAGCTTCAGCGTCTGGCCGTGGCGCAGCATCTGTGCGTAGTAGCCGAGGATGTTCTGCGTGTGCGCGCCGGTCTCGGGGTTGGTGTAGGTGATCTGTACGCTGCGCAGATCGGGCTGGGTCCGCGCCAGCGAGGTCAACGCGGCGCGGGCCTCCGCCCAGGGGTAGCGCAGCATCGGGTAGGGCTTGTCGGCACGCTCGAAATCGACCGACGGCACGACGCCGCCGTGCGCGTAGGCCACATCGCCACGATCGGGCCTGACCGTCTGGCGTGGGCCGTCGATGTGGTAACTCGCCTCCATGTAGTACACCAGCGGCAGATCCAGGATGTCGAGCCAGACCACTGGCTTGTCGCCGTCGTGGCCGTGTTCATGCCACTGGCCGGTGGGCGTCAGGATCAGGTCACCGCGGCTCATCACGCACTTCTCGCCATTGACCGTGGTGTAGGCGCTCTCGCCTTCCACCACCACGCGCACCGCATTGGGCGTGTGGCGGTGCGCCGGTGCCCACTCACCGGGCAGAAGCAGCTGCATGCCCAGGTACATCGCCGCGCTGGCCTGCATCTTCTCCAGGCCGTGGCCGGGGTTGGCCAGCACAAGGACGCGGCGCTCTGCCTTCTCGATCGGCGTCAGCTCGCCGGCCTTGAGCAACAGCGGCTTGATCGACGCATAGGGCCAACAGGTGGCGCGCGTGTTGCGCGTCGGCACCCCAGGCGGCAGCACGCCGCGCAGGCTCGGCCAGAGAGGCACCAGGTTGTTGGCCGTCAGCTCGTCGCGGTAGCTTTGCGGCAGGTCTTCGAGTCGGGCGAGATTTTTCATTCGAGTTCTCCAGTTCGAAACCACATCGGCGAGCCGCGGCCCAATTCGACGAAGTTGACTCCTCGGGCCCCGATCAAAGGCGCAAGGAAGTCATTCAGGCCGCCACGCAATTCTCGACCTTCCTGCCGCTGCGCCCCTTCAGGGCGTCGCAGAAATGTTCCGGCGAGCTGCGTTGCAGCGTTCGTTGCGCAGCTGGCGTCGCGCACCGCGCGTTCGACGCCCTTGGCGTGGAAGGTGCGGCCCATCTCGCGGGTCGATTGCACGATGCGCGCCGTGCGTGACACCCGCCAGCGGTGGTGCACCGGGTAGGCAACAGCCTCACCGCCGCAAGCTGGACCGCTCGACCAGGTCAAGCCGCGCGAACACGACGATCGACTGCCCGGGCCTCGCTTCAAGAGCAAGGAAGTCGGCAGCTTGAAGGGGGTCTGTTCGGGAGTCGGAAAGGCAAACGGGCCGCGAAGGCCCGTCTTTCCTAGCGTCCTGGCGGAGCCGGAGGGATTCGTAGAGCAAGGATTGGCGTGGCTTTCCGGCCCGCATCACGTGAAGGAACCCCTGCCGTACCCCCAGTTGCGCCCGAACGATTGCGTGTTCACTGTGGCAGCCGCAGAGGGATTCGAATCGTGCCGTCCCGATGCGCCCGGTCCAGCATGCGTCGTACTGGCGACGAAGGGCTGCTGGATGGTGCCATGTCGCCAGGTCCGTGCTCCCGCTATCCGACCTCGGGCACCCCAGCAAAGCTTTCGTTGCGCCGCTGCAGAGAAGCTCATGGCAAGCACCGGAGCCAGGAAAAGATGGTGGCTAGCCAACTCTGATCAGCATCGCCGCTCGCTTCGCACGCGTCAGCGCCACGTACATCAGCTTTCGCTGGTTCACGGTTTGCTCCACATCGCCGAAGTAACTTTGTGGCGCGACGACGACTACCGCGTCGAACTCCAGGCCCTTGGCTCGGTGCATCGTGGCGAAGTGCACCGTGTCGCGAGCGTCGCCGTGATTGCTCTGCGCTGTGATGGTTACGCCGGCCAACCCGGCAGCAAGCAACTGCTTGGCCATGGCCTCGCGGGTCTTTCCGCTCGATGCGATGACACAGACCGAGGGCGCCTGGCCATCAGCAGCTTCTGCCCGCAGCGCCTTGATGAAGCCGATGGCCTGCGCAGCAGCAGTCTCCAGGCCCTCTGCCTGCACCAAGACCGGAACCGGCCCGCGCGAAAGTGACTTGTAGCGCTTGGTCTCGTCGAGGCCATCGTCAAGGTCGTCGACTTCGCAACCTTCCAGAAGGGCAACCGCCTGGCGCCGGATCTCATCGGTGGTCCGGTAGTTCAGGTACAGCTTTCGGGATCGACCGCGGATGTCGATGCCACACTTGCTCATCGCGGCTCGGTGACGGCTGTAGATGCGCTGGTGCCCGTCTCCAACGAAGAACAGATCATTCGGCCCCGGCGGGATCAGCGCTCGCAGCAGCTTCAATGCCTGTTGACCGAAGTCTTGCGTCTCATCGACAACCACGGCGCTGTAGTCGCCTGCCTTCGCCTGGGCGGCATGAAGCATGGTGGCCACTTCGCGATAGGTATCGTCCACCTCTTTCAGCTTGCGCCAAGCGAGCTGGCCGCGGTACTCCTCGAACACGGGCCACACGGCATCGCGCTTCGAACGGCTGAGCACGCCCGATCGCCCGATACGGCGGGCTGTGCGGTACTCCTCCAGCGTCGCGATGCCCTGCGCCAGGATGACTTGCTCCAGTTCTTGCTCATAGAAGTCATCGGGCAGCACGAGCTTCGTATCCTTGACCGCCATGGCCCATGCGTCACCCGACACCGGCTCGCCAGCTTCGTCCTCAACCGCAATTCGTTGGACGGAGAGTTCGATCACGTCGGATATGTAGACCGCGTCGCGTTCCCTCGTCTTGAGTTCCACCAGATGGAGGCCGCCCGCTGTCCGGTACGCCCTGTCCAGCCTTGCCACGAACTGCCGACGTTGTGACCGGAAAGTCCTCTCCGCAAAAGCGATTTCAGCACCGTGTAGCTCGGGCGGCAGCCCTTGCTCGTCGCCAACGGTGATGCGCGAGCGCTGTCGACGCAAGAGCATCGCCGACGCGACGAACACAATCACCACGACAAATGCGACGAATTCGCCGCTCATGGCCTACCCCAGCTTTCTCTTCGCGACCGCCATTGCGACTCGTCCCAGCGCCTTCAGGATGTGCCTTACAGCGCCGAGCACCTTCGGCTTCGTCTCCAACCAAACGCACAGCGTCGGCGAAATCTTGTAGTACGAGCCCACGAGCCATCCTCCAATACCTGATCGCCTCAAGTACAGATCTCGGAACGCCCGCAGTGCGCGTGTCTCTTCGCATTCGCCGAGCGCCAAGGTGGCCACAAAGCACCTGCCCTTCTTGCCACTGGCCTCCGCGATTCGCGGGCCTTCCTGATAAAACTCGGTGTGGACCTGCCGCCCGCGCTTCTGAGCGCGCCGCTGTGCCTTCGTCGAGCGTCGACCATGCGCTGCGTCGAACGCCACCTGCCTTTCGCAGTAGCACAGCCGAGCCAGGTCGCTTGCGCTCACGAACCTGTTGTTTCTGTGTTCCATCGCTCATTCTGTTGTCGTGGTCAGGAGCGCGCGGCATCCCACTCGAGCATCGACATGACAGAGGTTCTCGCCTGCGTGGCCGTAGTGTCGTCGCGACCGGCCGCGCTCAGTGCTGGGAGGCCTGTGGCTGTTTGTGCCGTGGGGATCATCGCCCCTCGGTTCAGCTCCACCATCAACCCCATGATCACCAGATCGCGGAAGCTCCGCATCCTGCGCCTCGGGTTCGTGACGCTGAACAGCGTCTCGTACAGCGCCGGGTGCTCCTCGCGCGAAATCGTCACCTTAATGCGCACCGGCCCGTCTTTCTGCGCCGTGTTCATTGCGATAGCTCCTGCGGCTCGGAGGCGGACATCGGTGCGCCCTCCCCTGGCTGGAACAGCTCCGGCCTTTCGCGCACGTACTGCTCGCCGAGCAGTTGGAACCCCCGCACGTTGACGTACATCGGCTCGTCGACTTCGACGATCGCGTGTTTGGGAAAGCGCCGCTTGACTGCCTTCATGTAGAGGTAGGCGCCGCCGCCGACGAGGATGATGTTCTCGAGGTCCTGGGCGCCGTCAAGCCTGCCCAGCACGGAGATCAGCGCCTGGTCGGCAACCTTCCGGATGAACGGGTCGAACTTCTTGAGGTCGTGATCGCGCTGGTAGAGCCGCAGGATCCTGCCGGACCTCAGCGCGGTGTCAACGGCATCCAGATCGCGATAGTCCTCCTTGATCTCGATGCCGATCGCATCGGCGATGTGGCGCAGGATGTCGGCGACGCCGCGATTCACCGAGTCGCTCATCTTCGGCACGACGCGCATGCCGCGCATCACCAGCCAGTCGAAGGTTCGCGCACCCACGTCCATGACCAGGGTCTTGCGCTGCATCGTTTCCATCTTGCCGCTCTGCGCGGCGTACCAGAACAACGCGCCCTGGGGTTGCGGGACCACGAGCACCTTCTTTACGACGATCTTGCGCTTCCTGCCCACCTCGAAGGTGTCGGTCATCGCCTTCTGCAGCGCCGCCCGCTTGGCCAGGAACTGCGCGACGGGCAGGCCGACGACGAGCAGATCGACGGTCTCGACCTTCATGTAGTGCAAGGCGCCGGCGGTGAATGCGCGGTACTCCGGCGTCTGCGTGTAGCCGTCGTGAAGCTGGCGCGAGCGGAACCGGTCGGCTGCCAATTCCACGTCCGGCCCGACCTCGTAGAACAGGCCGTCGACCGGAACCTGGACGGTCCGGCGCTTTTCGCCCATCGAGTCAGCTGCTTCGTCGGAGTGGCCGAAGAACGCGAGCGAGGCGAAGTGGGCGCAGTCCACCTTGCCGTTCGCCGACGCGGTGACGAACTTGGTGTTGCCGAAGCCGACGTCGATGGCTCTGACAATTGCGTTCATGTCACCCCCTTTTGCGCGAATTGCTTCCGATGCGGCGAGGATCGACAAACGGGCGACGATGGGCAAACGCAAATTCAACCTAAATGGCACCGGGAAGTGGGCTCTGCGCGCCTCCAAGGGACCCGTACGGGCCCCGTGCGGGCCCCGATGCGTTGGGCGAATTCGTCGACGCGTGCGTGTTCGGGGCCCGTACGGGCCTCGAAGCGTGCACATCGTGGTCAAGGACGACGTGCTTTGGGGCGCGCGCACCCACAAGCTAGACCGCCCACCGAATCTCGATCAAAAACCAGAAGTCGACACTTCTCGTTGTCAACCCTCGTGGTTCCTCGCGAGGCCTGCGTTTCAAAGACTATCGGGCACTAATCCATCGCGTTCGAATGTCAACGCAGGCGCAACGAAAGATCAACGCATTTCGCTTGACATCACCCACCGCGAAGGTGTCAACTTCACGTCGAGCCTTGTGTGCCTGCCACAAGATCGAAGCAACGCCGCAGGCCGGACGCTGTGTCCGTTGGCCTCAGTGCCATGAAGCAGCCGTTCGCGGTCGTGACCCGCACCTGCACACGGCTCCACCGAGAGCCGTACCGCGCCAGACGCGGTGATTTCTCCCAGCATTGATTCGTCCTTCGGGATCCTTTGAGGTCGCAGGCGCCATCAACGTGCGCGCCTGTGACGTGTGCTGCTTCGCGGCAGTGCACGACC
>JANNKS010000152.1:0-3936 GCA_031396425.1 Rhizobacter sp.
CAGGCGCCGCAGAACCAGACCTGGCCGTGGCCTTGGAGTTCAGGCAGGCGGCGCTGGGCTCGGATGGCGCTCAAATCGAACACCGGATGGGCATAGTCGAACTCGGCGATCACCGAATCGGCGCGGGGTTCGGTCACCGGATTGAGGGACACCAGCACCGGCGTCGTGAACGGCAGCGGCTGGAGGCGATTGAGCAGGTAGTGCAGGCACACCGCACCGCGCTCTTGCGACACCTCGGGCGCGCGTTCATAGTTCCATGCGGCCCACGCCAGCCGGCGCTTCGGCAGCAGGGATGTGTCGGTGTGCAAAACGGCCCGATTGCTGTGGTAGCCAATCGCCCCGAGCACCTCGGCCTCGGCCGTGCTGGGTTCAGCGAGCAGGGCCAGGGCCTGGTCACTGTGGCAGGCCATCACCACGTCGTCGAATCGTTCGTGGCCCTGCGGGGTGGAAACCACGATTCCGGTTGTTGCGTCGCCCGGGTGCAGCCGGCGCACCTGGCGCACCGGCGTGTTCAGGCGGGCATCCGGAATCGACTTGAGCATCCGTTCGACATAGTTGCGTGCGCCGCCCTGCACCGTGAACCACTGCGGCCGGTTGCGCACCTGCAACAAACCGTGGTTGTCGCAAAAGCGCACCAGCGTGGCGAGCGGGAACGCGAGCATCTGTGCTGTCGGGCAGGACCAGATGCAAGCGATCATCGGCAGCAGATAGTCTTCGCGGAATGCCGTGGAGAACCGCTGCTGTTCGAGAAACGCTCCGATCGAGCCTTCCAGGGCCGCGTCGCCGCCCCGGCTCGCCAGACCGCTGGCGACGCGATTGAAGCGCACGATGTCGGCGAGCATGCGCCAGAACGAGGGCCGCAGCAGGTTGCGGCGCTGCGCGAACACGCTGTTCAGATTGCTCCCGCACCACTCCAGGCCGCGCGAATGCACCTGCGCCGAAAATGACATGTCCGACGGGGCGATGGCGACCCCCAGCCGCTCGAACAGGCGCAGCAGGTTCGGGTAGGTGCGTTCGTTGAGAACCAGAAAACCCGTGTCCACGCCATGCGTCACCCCGTCGAGCGTCACATCCACGGTGTGGGTGTGTCCGCCGAAATAGCTGCCCGCTTCAAACAGGGTCACCTGCGCCTTGTCGGCCAGAGAATGGGCAACTGCCAAGCCGGAGATGCCTGAACCGATCACCGCCACCCGGCGCACAGCGGGCTGTTTCGACACAACTTGATAATGTTTGTTTGTCATGGTCAAATTGGCTCAGTTTGCGCTATTATGGCGGACACAAGCTAGTTTGTCCAGGACAAATAAATCAATGAAGACAACATGGACATGCAGTTCGGGGCGCCAAAGTACCACTGAGGCCAGCCCGATGCCAATCCAGCGAGGCGATGCAGGTGCAGGACGTTGACGCCGGATTGACGATTGCGGCGGTGGAGCGCGACACCGGCATCAGCAAGGACACGCTGCGCGTCTGGGAACGCCGCTATGGCTTCCCGGTGCCGGGGCGAAATCCGTTCGGTGAGCGAACCTACCCATCGAATCAGGTGGCCAAGTTGCGCGTCGTCAAGCGCTTGCTCGACGCGGGTTTTCGGCCCGGGCGGGTGGTGGGGATGGCGCTCGACGAGTTGATGCAGCTGGCCGGGCCGGACAGCGACCGCACGGCAGGGTCGGCGAGCCGGGGGGCTGCGAAATCAGCGCCCGACACGCGGATGTTTCTGGATCTGCTGAGGGCCCATGACGTCGAGGGCCTGCGCCGCAAGTTCGATCTGGCGCTGATGCACATGGGCCTGAGCCGCTTTGTCAACGAAGTGATCACCCCGCTCAATACGCAGATTGGCGAGCACTGGATTCGCGGTCAGATCGAAGTCTTCGAGGAGCATGTCTACACCGACCTGGTGCAGACCATGCTCAGGCACGCGCTTCATGACCTGGCGGCGCGTGCGCAGCCCGGGCGGCCGCGCGTGCTGTTGACCACGCTGCGCGATGAGCCGCATGGCCTGGGTCTGCTGATGGCCGAAGTGGCGCTCGTTGTCGAAGGCGCGCAGTGCGTGTCACTGGGAGTGCAGACGCCCGTGCCCGATATCGTGCGTGCCAGCATGGCGCTCGATTCGGACATCGTCGCGCTCGGCTTCACCGCCTGCAACGGCCCCAACGCCATGTTGAACGGGCTGGCCGATCTGCGTGCCCAATTGGCGCCACAGGTCGAGCTCTGGGCGGGCGGCACCGTGGCCGCGATAGGCCGGCGGGTGGTTGACGGGGTGCGGCTCGTGCCCGAACTCGGCCAGATCGCCGCCGAGCTGCAACTTTGGCGCGCGCGGCGGCTCTGAGCTGCCGCACTGTGGGTGCGGCCAGGCGGCACCGCCGGCGCGCTGCTGGCGCCATGGGTGACCCCTGAGACGAAACCAGGCTGTCATGGGCGGGGGTCTAGAATCAAAACGCACTGAGAGGTCTGCCATGCTTTACCCGGAACTTTTCAAACAGCTGGAAGCCGTGCGATGGAGCATGGACACCGACATTCCCTGGAGCCAGTTCGACGCCAGCAGGCTCACCGAAGAACAGGCGCAGACGATCAAGATGAATGCCATCACGGAGTGGGCCGCCTTGCCGGCCACCGAGATGTTCCTGCGCGACAACCGCGACGACAGCGACTTCTCCGCATTCATGAGCGTGTGGTTTTTCGAGGAGCAGAAGCATTCGCTGGTGCTGATGGAATACCTGCGACGTTTCCGGCCCGACCTGGTGCCCACGGAAGCTGAACTCCACGAGGTGCGGTTCGAATTCGATCCGGCGCCCGCACTCGAAACGCTGATGCTGCACTTCTGCGGCGAGATCCGGCTCAACCACTGGTACCGCCGTGCCGCCGAATGGCACAGTGAGCCGGTCATCAAGGTCATCTACGAAACGCTGGCACGCGACGAAGCGCGCCACGGTGGCGCCTACCTGCGCTACATGAAACGCGCGTTGAATCGCTTTGGCGACGAGGCGAAGGCGGCGTTCGCCAAGGTCGGCGTGCTGATGGCCAGCGCAAGGCGCACCGCACAGGCGCTGCACCCGACCAATCTGCATGTCAACGTGCGGCTGTTCCCGCGCGACACCATCCAGAGCCGCCTGCCCGACCCGCAGTGGCTGGAGCAGTGGCTCGACAAGCAGATTCAGTTCGACGCCGTGTGGGAGAACAAGGTCGTCGATCGCATCCTGCACAACATGAGCCTGCTGATGGAGCGCAGCTTCACCACCGTGCAAGAGCTCAACCGCTACCGCAAGGAACTGACCTTGCGCCTGCAGGCCGCCAAGCCCGTCAGCGCGGCCTGATCAGCCGCCCCGACTAGCCACCTTTGGCCAGCAGCGCCAACCGTTCCTGGTCGGCCTTGCGGTCGGCCGCCACCTTTTGCGCGGTGGGCCGCTGCTCGATGAACTTGAGGTACGGCTTCCAGTCGATGCCGTGCTTGAGCAGCAGGTCTTCGCCGCAGACGATCTTGGTCGCCATCGCGGCCAACGGCAGATGGTTGTACGCGCAGCAGTCGGCCAGCGTGAACGTGTCGCCAGCGGCATAGGGCGACAGCTTGAGCAAGGGCTTGAGCGCCGGAATGTTCTTGTCGAGTTGCTCGCGCACCCGCTCGATGTACTTCTCGGGCAGCGTGCCGCCAAAGAAGGCCTGGCCGTAGAGCTGGCGCACCACCAGCTCGAGGTGCACGTCGAGAAACGTGCACAGCTCGCGCACCTTGGCGGCCTCGAACGCATCTTTCGGCATCAGCGGCGGCTCCGGATAGGTCGCCTCCAGCCAGTCGTTGATCACCTGGCTTTCGGCCATTGAACCTTGCGGCGTCAGCAGGTACGGCACTTTGCCGAGCGGTGAGGCAGCCAACATCGCCGCATCCACACCCTTGCCGGTCTTGACAATGCGCTCTTCGAACGGAATGCCCTTTTCCAGCAGCGCCAG
>JANNKS010000192.1:0-6503 GCA_031396425.1 Rhizobacter sp.
GGCTGCGCTGGCCGTCACGCCCGAGTTCACGCTGTCGGTGCGGCTGAACAACGCGACCGACAAGCCCTACGAACTCGCCCAGGGCTACAACACGCCCGGGCGCAACGTGTTCGTGGCGCTGGAGTACGTGCCCCGCTGACCCGCTGAACGCTCCGCCAGCTGCTGACCCACTCACCCGGGCTATGAAACACGCATTGCGCATCTGGGCTGTGCTGGCGCTGTTCAGCGCAGCGGCGCTGTGCCTGTCGTTGGCGCTGGGCAGCAGCAGCATCGCTCTTGCGGACGTCGTGCGGCTGCTGTTCCTGCCTGACTCGAGCGCGAATGCCGAAGTGCTGCACGGCCTGCGCCTGCCGCGCGCGCTGGCCGCGTTCGGTACCGGCGGATTGCTCGCACTCGCCGGTGCGCTGCTGCAGGTGCTGCTGCGCAATCCGCTTGCCGATCCTTACGTGCTGGGCGCCTCGGGCGGCGCCGCTGCCGGCGCGCTGGGCGCGATGCTGCTCGGCCTGGGTGTGGTGTGGGTGCAGCTCGGCGCTTTCGCCGGGGCGCTGCTGTCGATCGTGCTGGTGTTCGGCGTCGCCTACCGCGACCTGGCCGGCACGGCGGCGCTCGGTGGCGCCAGTGAAGCCGCGCCGCGCCTGCTGCTCACCGGGGTGATGTTCGCCGCTGCGTGGTCGGCGCTGATCACCTTGCTGCTGCTGTTGGCGCCCGATGCGCGCCTGCGTGGCATGTTGTTCTGGCTCACCGGTGACCTGAGTGGCGTGGCCTCGCCGGCCTGGCCGCTGGCCACGCTGGCGCTGTTGCTGCTGGCCGTGATGCCGCTGGCGCGTGAACTCAACGTGCTGCTGCGCGGTCCGGCGCTGGCCTACACCCTGGGTGTGCAGGTTGCGCCGCTGCGTCGCAAGGTTTACCTGCTGGCTTCGCTCGCCACGGCGGTGGCCGTGACCACCGGTGGCAGCGTCGGTTTCGTGGGGCTGGTGGTGCCGCACGCGCTGCGCCTGGTGATCGGCAACGACCAGCGCATCCTGCTGCCGGCCTGCGCACTCGCGGGCGGCACCTTGCTGCTGCTCGCCGATACGCTGGCGCGCAGCATCGTCGCGCCCCAGCAGTTGCCGGTGGGCGTGATCATGACGCTGCTCGGCGCGCCGCTGTTCCTGTTCCTGCTGTTGCGCCGCTTGGAGGCACGGTGAGCCAACCAGTGATCGATGCAGCCGTACCGCTCGACGCTGGTGCGCCACTGTTGACGCTGCGGGGCCTTGCTCTGCGCGCCGGCCAGCGCGTCTTGCTGCAGGACTTGTCGATGGTTGTTCGGCCCGGCGAGTTGTGGTGCGTGATCGGCGCGAACGGCAGCGGCAAGACCAGCCTGCTGCACACCCTGGCCGGCCTGCGCATGCCGAGTTCGGGCAGTGTGGTGCTGCAAGGCCGGCCGCTCAGCGATTGGCTGCCCGGCCAGGCCGCTGGCCTGCGTGGCCTGTTGCCCCAGGCGCTGCACGATGCGTTTGCAGCCCGCGTGATCGACGTCGTGATGGCCGGGCGCCACCCGCACCTGTCGCGCTGGGAATGGGAGAGCGCTGCCGATCGGGCACTGGCGCTGGAAGCGCTGCACCGGGTCGATCTGGATGGTTTTGCCGACCGTGACGTGCTCACGCTGTCGGGCGGCGAGCGCCAGCGTGTCGGCATTGCCGCGCTGCTGGCGCAGGACCCGTTGTTGCTGCTGCTCGATGAGGCGCTCGCCCACCTCGACCTCAAACACCAGATCGGCGTTCTCGAGCACCTGGCGCAACTCGTGCGGCAACGCGGCAGGGCGGTGTTGCTGTCGATTCACGACCTCAACCTGGCGCGCCGTTTCGCCAGCCATGTGTTGCTGCTCGGTGGGCCCAGGCAAGTGGCCTGCGGGCCGGTGCAGGAGGTGATGACCGAGGCCGCCCTGAGCGAAACCTTCGGCCACCGCGTCATGCGCGTGGACGTTGGCGTGCAGAGCCTGTTCGTGCCGGCATGAGGTTCGTTGCGATGCCGCTGTTGCGCAGGCCATCGCGGGTTCGCGTCGCTGGCCCGCTGGCGATGACGCTGGCCGTGGCGGCTCTGGGATGGGCGATGCCGCAGGCCCGGGCCGCGGACATCCGGGTGGTCGACGACAGCGGCGCCGCGCTGGTGCTGCGTGAGCCCGCGCGCCGCATCATCAGCCTGGCTCCGCACCTGACCGAACAACTGTTCGCGGTGGGCGCGGGCGACCGGGTGGTCGGCGTGGTCGCCCACAGCGACCACCCGGCCCAGGCGCGCGCGCTGCCGCGCATCGGCGACAGCGCGCAACTCGACCTGGAGCGCATCGTGGCGCTGCGCCCCGACCTGATCGTCGCGTGGGACAGTGGCAATGCCGCGCCGCAGTTGGTGCATCTGGCGGCAATGGGGCTGACGATCTATCGCAGCGAAGCGCGCACGTTCGCCGACATTTCGAGCACGCTGCGCCGGCTCGGGCAGCTGACTGCCCAGGACAGCGTGGCGCGCAATCGCGCCGACGCGTTCGACGCCAGCATCGCCTCGCTGCGCGAACGTTACGCGCTGCACCACGAGTTGAGCGTGTTCTACCAGATCTGGCACCAGCCCTTGCTGACCGTGAATGGCAGCCACCTCATCAGCCAGGCGCTGACGCTGTGCGGCGCGCGCAATGTATTTGCCGACCTGCGCGCGCTCACGCCGTCGGTTAGCGAAGAAGCGGTGCGGGTGGCGAATCCGCAGGCCATCGTCACCGGCAGCGTCGACCCGACGGGCCCCGACAACCTGGACCGTTGGCGCGAGCGCAAGGGCCTGCGCGCTCAAGCGCTGGGCAACCTGATCGTGGTCAACCCCAACACGCTGCATCGCGCATCGGATCGCATCGTGGAAGGCGTGGCTGAACTCTGCGAGAAACTGGACGCCGCGCGTGTGCGCAGCGCTGCGGCCGTACCGGCCCCGCCGGCCCAGCGACGCGCAGCGCCGGCCGTCAGGAATCCAGGTTGATGCCGTCCAGGCGGTGGTTCTGACCACCGCGGCAGGCAATCTTGAGTGCGCCGATGCGGTTGCCCAGCTCGGCGCAGCGTTGCAGCGGCCAGCCGCGTTCCAGGCCATAGAGCAGTGCAGCGCGGAATGCGTCGCCGCAGCCGGTGGGATCAAGCACTTCGCGCGCGGGGACGCCGGCGACCAGCGTGCGCACGCCTTGCTGCCAGAGCTCGCAGCCTTCGGCGCCGAGCGTGACGACCACGCCTTTGAGTTTCGAACGCGACAGCGTTTCGAGCGTGTGGCCGGTGCGTTCGCACAGCATACGGCCCTCATAGTCGTTCACCGCGACCCAGCTGGCCTGGTCGACGAAGGCACGCAATTCGGCGCCGTCGAACATCGGCAGCTGCTGGCCCGGGTCGAAGATGAATGGCACGTCCAGCGCAGCGAGCTGCGCCGCGTGCAGCAGCATCGCGTCGCGCCCGTCCGGGGCGATGATGGCCACGCTCATGTCGGCTCGCCGCGGCACCGAAATCTCATGCGCCGACTGCATTGCGCCGGGGTGGAAGGCGGTGATCTGGTTGTTGTCCTGGTCGGTGATGATGATCGCCTGGGCGGTGTAGCTGTCGGCGATCACGCGCACGAGCTCGGTGCTCGCCCCCCAGGTGCGCAGCCGTTCCAGATAACCCTGGCCGTCGGTGCCCACGGCAGCCATCACCAACGGGTCGCCGCCCAGGGCGCTCAGCGTGTAGGCGATGTTGCCCGCGCAGCCGCCGAATTCGCGCCGCAGTGTCGGCACCAGGAACGAAACGTTCAGGATGTGCACCTGCTCGGGCAGGATCTGCTGCGCAAACCGGCCTGGAAACGTGGTGATGGTGTCGAACGCGAGCGAACCGCAAATCAAGGCTGCCATGAAGGCTCCGAAAGGTTGAGAGGGGCGCGGGTGAAGGCCGGCGCGTCAGGGGTGGACGAATCAGGGGCAGAGGAATCAGGGGCAGAACAATCGGCGGTCGAGAAGTCAGGGGTAGAAGATCTCGACGGTGTAGCCGGTCACGAGTGGCGTTCCGGCAGCCAGCACCAGCTGCATCTGGGTTTCGCTGCCGGGTTCGAGCACGGTTGGGGTAAGCCGGAAGTCCTGCGGCGACAGTGCCTTGCGGGCGAGCAGGCCGCCGCTGGCGTCGGTCAGGCTCAGGTCGACCGATGGCGCCGCCACTGCCAACGTGCCGCGGTTTCGCAACACCACTGCAACGCGAAACTGGTCCGGCCCGGCGGCACGCGAAAACGTCGTGCTCTCCACCGCGATGTCTTCAATGCGCCGCAGCGGCGCCAGCGAACACTGCGCCAGGCCGCACCACTGCGCGAGCAGCGGCGTGGCTGCCGGCCAGCGTGCGGCGATCGAATCCCGAAAATGGTGTCCCACCTGCAGGCCCAGCACACCCAGCAGCAGCAACGCCACCAGTGACAGCAGCAGGCGCACCCAGGGCCGCTGCCAGCGGGCGTGCCGCTCGGCATGGCGCAAGAACTCGGGCGCGTTCGGCGCCTCATGCTGCGCCGGCACACTGTCGTTCAGCGAGATGGCCGAGTCGAGCGGCTGCGAAGCGGGCGCTTCGTCGGTGAGCAATTCAGCGTCGATGCGCAGATCATTGAACTCGAACTGTTCGAGCGCGGTGAAGCGGCTGGTGGCCTCGCCCTTGCCGGTGGGACCCAGCCGATCAGGAAACAGCTCGGCGCCGAGCCGTTCAACCAGCGAAGGGTCCTGCCGTTCGTTGCCCGGCTCGTCATCGATCGGGATGTCGGTGAACTGCTGGGAGCGCGACGCCGCGCCGAGTTCACTGGCCTCACCCATCGCGGCGTCGGGCGATGGTCCAAGCGGCGCAGGCGCGGTGTCACGCTCCAGATCGAACAGGCCCTCGAGCGCGTTGAACACTTCGCTGCAGCGGCCGCAACGCACCCAGCCTTCCGAAACCTTGAGCTGGTCCTGCACGACCCGGAACACGGTGCCGCAGGAAGTGCAACAGGTGGCAAGGCTCATGGTGTCGGACGGTCCGGCCGGGGGACATTCGCTTGCTCGGGGCGGCCCAGCGCTGCGCTCATTGGATCATCATGCCACGCGGCCCGGGGCCAGGCGCCGCGCGGTCATCAGAATCCAGCCGTCTTCCTGGTCGCTGACTTCGAGGGCCAGCCAGGGCGCGTAGGCGGCCTTCAGTGCGTCGGCCTGGCGCTCCAGAATGCCCGCCAGCACGAGTGAGCCACCCGGCTCGACATGCGAGCACAGCAACGGTGCCAGCAGCTTGAGCGGCGTGGCCAGGATGTTGGCCAGCACGAGCGCGTAGCCGCCGTGCGCAGCGTCAGGGCGTGCCGCCTGCAGCGCCACGCCGTTGGCGAGTGCGTTGGCGCGGGTGGTTTCAACCGCGGTGCGGTCGATGTCGACCGCGTCCACGGCCGCTGCGCCGTGCAGGGCCGCCGCAATCGCCAGGATGCCCGAGCCGCAGCCATAGTCGAGCACCCGGCTCCACGCGGCGGCTGGCGAGGCGTGGCGCGCGATCCAGCGCAGGCACATGCGGGTGGTGGGGTGCGTGCCGGTGCCGAAGGCCTGGCCGGGGTCGAGCCGGATGACTCGCTGTGCGGTCGGCGGAACCTTATGCCAACTCGGCACGATCCAGAAGCCCGGCGCGATTTCGATCGGCGCGAACTGTGCCTGGGTCAGGGTCACCCAGTCCTGTTCGGCCAGCGGCGTGATGGCCTGCAGTTCGATGCCCTGGGCCCAATCCTGGGCCAGCAGCCAGGTTGCTGCCAGCGTGGCCTGGTGCTCGTCGGCGAACAAGGCCTTCAGGACAGATCGATTCCAGCCCAACGGGCCGGTTGGCGAGCCCGGCTCACCGAAGCGAGCCTGTTCGATGCTGCTGTGCGCATCGGCGTCTTCCACCGACACCGACAAGGCATCGAGTTCATCGATCAGCGTCTGGGACGCCGGCTCGACAGCGGCTTGCGGCGCCAGCAACACCAGTTCGAACAAGGCCGACGCCACGCCGCACTACCGCTTGTGCTGGCTCATCCAGCTTTCGAGGTAGTGGATGTTGGTGCCACCCTCGATGAACTTGGCGTCGACCATCAATTCGCGGTGCAGCGGGATGTTGGTGAGGATGCCCTCGACGACGGTTTCCGACAGAGCAATGCGCATGCGCGCCAGCGCCTGGTCGCGAGTGTCGCCGTGCACGATGATCTTGCCGATCATCGAGTCGTAGTGCGGCGGCACGAAGTAGTTGGTGTACGCATGCGAGTCGACGCGCACGCCCGGGCCGCCGGGTGGATGCCACATCGTGATGCGCCCCGGCGAGGGTGTGAACTTGTACGGGTCTTCGGCGTTGATGCGGCATTCGATGGAGTGGCCGCGCATCTGGATGTTGCGTTGCGTGAACGGCAGCTTTTCGCCAGCGGCCACGCGGATTTGCATCTGCACGATGTCGATGCCGGTCACCAGCTCCGTCACCGGATGCTCCACCTGCACGCGGGTGTTCATCTCGATGAAGAAG
>JANNKS010000200.1:0-14774 GCA_031396425.1 Rhizobacter sp.
CTTTGATCGACTTGGGCCGGCCCACGAAGAGCGGGATGACCATGTGCGGGAATACCACCACGTCGCGCAGGGGCAACAGGGGCAGCGTGATCTTTTCCGCGGGCAGAACAGGATGTCCGGACATGAAGGAACCTCTCTTTCTCAGGCCTATCTGGGGCCCGAGCATTGTTTTGCAAGAAGCCATCGACGCCCACGTTGGCGCGCGTGGAACGGCCTCAGGCGCTGGCCTTGTGCTCGCGGTAGACCAACAGGGGCTTGGCCTCTTCTTCGATCGTGTGCTCGTCGAGCACCACTTTTACTACGCCGTCCAGGGTCGGCAACTCGAACATCGTGTCGATCAGTGACTGTTCCATGATGGAACGCAAGCCACGCGCGCCGGTCTTGCGCGCCAACGCCTTGCGGGCTATCGCCGCCAAGGCCGACGGCCGGATTTCCAGATCCACACCATCCATGCCGAACAGCTTCTGGTACTGCTTGACCAGGGCGTTCTTCGGTTCGGTGAGGATCTGCACCATCGCGTCTTCGGTCAGCTCGCCCAATGTGGCAACCACTGGCAGACGACCCACCAGTTCCGGAATCAGACCGAACTTGATGAGGTCTTCAGGCAACACATCGCGAAACACTTCTGAGACCCGCTTTTCGCTCTTGCTGTGCACCGATGCGGCGAAGCCGATGCCGGACTTTTCGGAACGGTTCTGAATCACCTTTTCCAGGCCGTCGAATGCGCCGCCGCAAATGAAAAGAATGTTCGTCGTGTCGATCTGAAGGAAGTCCTGGTTCGGATGTTTACGCCCGCCTTGTGGCGGCACCGAAGCCATCGTGCCCTCGACGAGCTTGAGCAGCGCCTGTTGAACCCCCTCGCCAGACACATCGCGGGTGATCGACGGGTTGTCGGCCTTGCGCGAGATCTTGTCGATCTCGTCGATGTAGACAATGCCTCGCTGCGCCTTCTCGACGTCATAGCCGCAGTTCTGGAGCAGCTTCTGGATGATGTTCTCGACGTCTTCGCCGACATAGCCCGCTTCGGTCAACGTGGTGGCGTCGGCGATCACAAAAGGTACATTGAGCAGCCGCGCCAGAGTCTGCGCAAGAAGCGTCTTGCCGGAACCGGTGGGGCCGATGAGCAGGATGTTGCTTTTCGACAGCTCGATGTCGTCTTTGGCGCGGCTCATGTGCTTGAGCCGCTTGTAGTGGTTGTAGACTGCCACCGCCAGGGTTCGCTTTGCGACGTCCTGGCCGATCACGTACTGGTCGAGGCTGGCCTTGATCTCGCTGGGAATCGGCAGGTCCGACTTGGCCACCTTCGGGTCGGAGCCTTCGACGGGAATCTCGTCGCGAATGATGTCGTTGCACAGCTCGATGCATTCATCGCAGATGAAGACCGAAGGACCCGCGATCAGCTTCTTCACCTCATGCTGGCTCTTGCCGCAAAAGGAGCAGTACAGAACTTTATCGCTGGGCGAGCCTCTTTTGTCTGCCATGGGGTGCTGAGCGTGGGGCGTTGGTAGTTCCGAGCCGAATGATAGTGGAAATGCAATAGGCCCCTGCGTGCAGAAATGCACCCCTGCTACCGGGCTATTGCCAGCCCCGGAAGTGGGGGGTGCGGAATCCGCTTCCGCCCTGGTCCCAATGCCTCAGCGAGGCAATCCGCTGGATTGACCCCTCAGCCCGTCGGACTAAGGTCTACGGTCTCTTGGCGATCACTTGGTCGATCAGCCCGTAATCCTTGGCCTCGCCGGCCGACATGAAGTAGTCGCGTTCCGAATCGAGGCGGATCTTTTCCAGCGTCTGTCCGGTGCGCTCGGCCAGGATGGCATTGAGACTTTCGCGCAGCTTGAGAATTTCGCGCGCCTGGATCTCGATGTCGGTCGCCTGGCCTTGCGCGCCGCCCGAAGGCTGGTGAATCATGATGCGAGAGTTCGGCAGCGCCAGGCGCTTGCCTTTGGTGCCTGCGGCAAGCAGGAACGCCCCCATGCTCGCGGCCATGCCCATGCACAAGGTCGACACGTCGGGCTTGATGAAGTTCATGGTGTCGAACACCGACATTCCGGCGCTGACCGAACCACCCGGCGAGTTGATGTAGAAGAAGATGTCCTTGTCCGGGTTCTCGCTTTCCAGGAAAAGCATCTGTGCCACCACCAGATTGGCCGACTGATCGTTCACTGGGCCGACCAGAAAGACGATCCGCTCGCGCAACAGGCGACTGAAGATGTCATAGGCGCGCTCGCCGCGCCCCGAGGTTTCAATGACGATGGGCACCATGCCCAGGTTCTGTGTTTCCAACGCGCTCATGAAAATCCTCGATAGAGTGCAGACCAATGCGATGTGGCTTGATTATGTCGCCACATCTGCATCGTCGCGGAAAGCGAAAAGGCGCCGGTCTTGCGACGCGGCGCCCGGCTGCGAAATACGCCCGGATCAGCTGGCCATCAGCTCGTCAAACGGGACCATCTTGTCGGTCACCTTGGCCTTGCTCATCACAAATTCGGCGACGTTGCTCTCAACCACGACGGCTTCGACTTCGGCCATGCGCTGGCGGTCGCTCAGGTACCAGCGCATCACTTCGGCTGGTTTCTCGTAACTCTGCGACATCTCTTCAATGTGTGTCTGCAGTTGGTCCGGCTTGGCTTGCAGGCCATTGTTGCGCACCAGTTCGCCCACGACCAGTCCCAGGCGGACGCGCCGCTCGGCCTGCGGCTGGAACACTTCGACCGGGATGGGGGCGGTTTCAGCGTCTTTGACACCGCGCTTCTTGAGGTCGGCGCGCGCACCTTCTGTCATGCGTTCCACCTCGCCCTTCACCAAGGCCATGGGCACATCGAGCTCGGCAATCGCAACCAGGGCGTCCATCACCTGCGCCTTGTTGCGCGCCGCAACGCGGAACTTCACCTCGCGCTCGAGATTGCGCTTCACATCGGCGCGCAATCCTTCGACCGTGCCTTCCTTGATGCCCAGCGTCTTGGCAAACGCTTCGTTCACTTCGGGCAACTGCTGTTGCTCGATCTTCTTGAGCGTCACCATGAAGTCAGCCTCTTTGCCCGCCACATCCTTGCCCTGGTAGTCGGCCGGAAACTGCAACGGGAACGTCTTCGATTCTCCGGTTTTCATTCCCCGCACGGCGGCGTCGAATTGCTCGAGCATCTGGCCTTCGCCAATCAGGAACTGGAAACCCTGCGCGCTGCCGCCGTTGAACGGCACGCCGTCGATCTTGCCTTCAAAGTCGATCGTGACCCGATCACCGGCAATCGCCGCATCCGACGCAGCACGCTGCGCAAAGTTGCGGCGCTGTTTGCGCAGAATGTCCAGGGTCTTGTCGATGGCAGCGTCAGTTACCTCGGTGGATATGCGCTCCACTGTAGCCGCCGTCAGATCGCCGAGCTTGATTTCCGGATAGACCTCGAAGGTCGCATCGAATGCGACCTGCCCCTCAGCCGCGCCCTCCTTTTCGGTGATTCTTGGCGCTCCTGCGACGCGCAGCTTGGCCTCATTGACCGCTTCCGAAAACCTTTCGCCGACCTTGTCGTTCATCACCTCATAGTGCACCGAGTAGCCGTAACGCTGCGCCACGACGCTCATGGGCACTTTGCCCGGGCGGAAACCCGCAGCCTTCACGGTGCGAGCCAGCCGCTTGAGGCGCGTGGTGACTTCCGCCGCGATCTGTTCCGCAGGCAGCGTCAACGTGATGCGGCGTTCGAGCTTCTCGAGGGTTTCAACTTGGACTGACATGATGAAAATGAACCTTCTGCTGTTGTTTCGGCTGGTGCGCGGGGGGGGACTCGAACCCCCACACCATCGCTGGCGTCAGGACCTAAACCTGGTGCGTCTACCAATTTCGCCACCCGCGCGGCGACCTGGGAAAGCAGTCTGTGATTCGAGCGCCGCGTTGAACGCCAGCGCCGTCATCGATGCCCTGCCATCGCTCAACGCGACATTCTAGCGGGCGATGCGCGCCTGAACCTGCCCAGGCAGCTTGACTCGGTACCAGGCGGCATACATCGCCGGAAGGGCCAACAAGGTGAGTGCCGTGGCGACGAACAGCCCACCCATGATGGCCACCGCCATCGGGCCCCAGAACACGCTGCGCGACAGCGGAATCATCGCCAGCACCGCCGCGGCAGCCGTGAGAATGATGGGGCGGAAGCGCCGGACAGCCGCCTCGACGATGGCCGTCCAGCTGGGCACGCCTCGGGCGCGGTCTTGTTCGATCTGGTCAATCAGGATCACCGAGTTGCGCATGATCATGCCCATGAGCGCGATCACCCCCAACAGCGCGACAAAGCCGAACGGGCGGTCGAGCAGCAGCAACGCTGCGGCAATGCCGGCGATGCCCATTGGTGCGGTGAGGAACACCAGCACGGAGCGGCTGAAGCTGTGCAGCTGCAGCATCAGCAGCGTGAACATGATGAACAACATCAGGGGCGCGCCAGCGGCGATCGACCCTTGCCCTTTGGAGCTTTCTTCGACGGCGCCGGCCACATCAATGCGATAACCAGGAAGCATTCGGGCGCGGATCGGTTCGAAAAGCGGGTTCAGCTGCGCAGTCACCGTCGCGCCCTGCAGCCCTTCGATCACGTCGCCTTGCACTGTGGCCGCATAGTCCCGGCCTTCGCGCCAAAGCACACCACTCTCCCAGGCGAACCGTGGTCTGGCGATCTGCGCCAGCGGAATGCTGCGCCCCTGCGTCGTGGGAACGTAGGCATTGGCCAGATCGCTCAGCGCGTTGCGTTCCTCCAGGGGTTGACGCAACACGATGTCGATGAGCTTGTCGCCGTCGCGGTATTGACCAATCGTGCTGCCCGCATTGATCGTTCGTGCCGCCTGCGCGATGGCCATGCTCGTCACGCCCAGGGCGCGCGCCTTGTCCTGGTCGACCTCGAGGCGCAAGACCTTGACCGACTCGTTCCAGTTGTCGTTGACACCGCGCAGGTTGGGATTGGTGCGCATGATCGCTTTGACCTGATCCGCATAGATTCGAACCTGCGCTGCATCCTGACCCACGACGCGAAACTGCACCGGATAGGGAACCGGTGGCCCGTTGGGCAAGACCTTGGCGCGGCCTCGCACTTCGGGGAATTCCGTGGCAAGCACTTCGGGCAATTGGCTGCGCAACGATTCTCGTGCGGTGACGTCCTTGGTCTGCAGGATCATCTGACTCACATTGCTCTGCGGGAAGATCTGGTCCAGCACGAGTGCGAAGCGCTCCGCGCCGCTGCCGACCCAGGTCGTCACATGCTCGACACCCTGCAATTTCATGACCCGGGCTTCGACACGCTTGGTGACTTCCTCGTTCGCAGCATAGGAGGTGCCCTCCGGAAACCACAGATCCACCAACACCTCGAGGCGGCTCGAATCCGGGAAGAACTGATTCTGTACTCTGCCCATCCCAGCCAGACCCAGCAGCAGTGTCAGGAGCGTCACCGTTATCGTGATCCAACGATGCTGAACACACCAGTTCACTACCGCGCGAAACCGAACATAGAAGGGTGTGTCGAACAACTCATGCGGTTCAACGCCGTCGTTGGCGTGCCGCTTCGACGAAAGGATCAGCGTGCCCAGGTAGGGGACGAAATAGACCGACACCAGCCAGGAAATCAGCAGTGCAGCCGCCGTCACTGCAAAGATGGCAAACGTGTACTCACCGACGGCAGATTTGGCCAGGCCAATGGGCAGAAAACCGACCGCCGTGATCAACGTTCCGGTCAACATCGGCATCGCGGTGGCCTCATAGGCGAAGGTCGCGGCGCGCACCTTGTCGAAGCCTTCTTCGAGCTTGCGAACCATCATTTCCACCGAGATGATGGCGTCATCGACCAGCAGGCCCAGCGCGATGATCAGCGAGCCCAGCGAAATCTTGTGCAGGCCCACCCCCCAGTAGTACATCGTGACGAACGTGATCGCGAGCACGAGCGGAATCGTGATGCCCACAACCAAGCCTGGACGCCAGTCGATGCGCAGCGGCTTGAAGTGCAGCCCCAGGCTGATGAAGCTCACCGCAAGAACGACCGCGACGGCCTCGATGAGCACGCCCACGAATTCGTTCACCGAACGTGAAACGACCAGGGCCTGGTTTTGAAACGCGAACATCTCGATGCCGACCGGCAAATCGGCTCGGATCAAACCGGCAGCCTGTTCTAGGGCCTTGCCCATCTCGATGATGTCGCCGCCTTTGGCCATCGACACGCCCAGAGCAATGACCTCCTTGCCCTGATGGCGCACCTTCACCTGGGGCGGGTCGACGTATGCGCGGTTGATCTGCGCAATGTCGCCCAGCTTGAAACTGCTGCTCCCAGCGCGGATCGGGAACACACTCAACTCTTCGACGGAATTGAACTGGCCGCCCACGCGCACCTGCACGAAGTCGGTGGGCGAATTGATGACTCCCGCTGACTCGACTGCGTTTTGTTGGCCGATCTGGGCCAGCACCTGGTTCAGATCCAGGCCCAGCTGGGCCAGCCGTTTCTGGGAAATCTCGACGAAGAGTTTTTCTTCCTGGGCGCCGAACACGGCAACTTTGTTGACGTCGTTGACCTTGAGGAGACGCTGGCGCACTCGATCGGCGTGGTCCTTCAGTTCCTGGTAGCTGAATCCGTCTGCCGACATGGCGTACATCGTGCCGTAGACGTCGCCGAATTCATCGTTGAAGAACGGTCCGATCACGCCTGCAGGGAGAGTGCCTCGCATGTCACCGATCTTCTTGCGCACCGTGTACCAGATCTGAGGCATCTCCTTCGGGGGTGAAGAATCCTTAACCTGAAAAATGATGAGTGCCTCACCCGGCTTCGAGTAGCTTCGAATCTTGTCCGAGTAGGGCACCTCCTGCAGCGTGCGCTCCAGCCTGTCGGTGACCTGCTCGGCCACTTGCTGCGCCGTCGCACCCGGCCAGAACACGCGCAGCGCCATCGCGCGGAACGTGAAGGGGGGGTCCTCGTCCTGGCCCAGTTGGAAATACGCGGCGAATCCCAGCACCAGGAGCACGAGCAAGAGGTATCGGGTCAGCGCCGGGTGGTCGAGTGCCCACCTGGAAATGTTCATGCGCGATGCGGCCGGTGAAGCCCGGCCAACAAGCGATTCGGATTGAAGATTTGCACTCACGTCGGGCACCCGTTATCGAAGCGGCCGCGCCGTGGCATCGCCGGCCGTTGCCACGGACCCGGGTTCCACGTAGAGCTTCACCTTTTGGCCTGGACTGAGGACATGCACCCCGGCTGTCACGACGATCTGCCCCGCCGAGAGGCCCGCACCGATGACCACTTCGTTGCCATCTGCACCCGCCACTTGAACCGCCTGCAGCGCAACGGTTGAGTTGATCGGATCGACCACCCACACGGCGCTCCTGCCCTGCTCCTCGCGGAGCGCCGACAGGGGCAGCTTCGTGATTCCGACGGCTCGGGGCAATTCCACCAGCACGGTTGCCGTTTGACCCAGGCGAAGGCCTTTGATATGGCCCACGTCGACCTTGACAAGAAATGTTCGGGTCACGGGGTCCGCTGCGGCCGCTATCTCGCGAACTCTTGCGGAATAGGACTGATCACTTTCGCCCCACAGGCGGATCTTGAAAGCCGTCGGCGTGTTCGACAGCGCCTTGATCATGGCCACCTTGTCTTCGGGCACCGAAAAGACGACGTCACGCGCACCGTCATGGGCCAGGCGCACTACTGGCGTGCCCGCCGAAACGACCATCCCCGGTTCGGCGTCAATGCTGGTGATCACGCCGCTCGCGTCGGCCAGCAGAGCGGCGTAGCCGGTCTGATTGCCCTGCACGCTGGATTGCGCCTTGGCCTGGTCGAACTGAGCCTGGGCTGCCTTCAATGCCGTGTCGCGCCGTTCCAGTTCGGCCGAACTGATGAAGCCCTTGTCGAGCAGTTCCTTGAATCGGCGAAAGTCGGCGGCGGCCTGTTCCAGATTGACGCGCGCGGCCGTCAGCGCCGCGGCTGCAACGTCTTCACCCAGCTTCAAATCGCGCGGATCGAGTTGTGCAAGGACCTGCCCAGCCTTCACCACGTTGCCGATTTCCGCTTGGCGCCGGGTGATCTTGCCGCCCACACGAAACCCAAGGCGGGACTCTGTTCTTGCGCGAACTTCGCCCGCATACTCCTGCGTCGCTCCGGCACTTTGGCTCATCACCTTCACGGTCTTGACGGCTCGCACCGGGTCGCTGGGTGGATTGGGCTTGGAGCAAGCCGTCAAGAGGGCCAGGAATAGGATGGCGATCGGGAATCTGTACGACATGGCATGCACTTTTTTTCGAATCTGCGCAGCACACGCGTCGGCGGCGCCGTGCTGAGCGTCTGGGCGGAGAATACCGCAACTGACTGACCGGTCAGTAATATAGATGCCGATTTGTCCGATGTCAAACGCAGACCCCGGCAAGACTCGGGCCATCGGCTGGGCCCGGATGAACGCGTCGCACATGGACAATTCAAATCGTGCCTGTGGATCACTACGAAAACTTTCCTGTCGCCTCCTGGCTGTGCCCGCCGAGCCTGCGGCCCGCGGTGGTGGCGATCTATCGATTCGCCAGAACCGCCGATGACATCGCCGATGAAGGCCAAGCGTGCATGGAAGCGCGCCTTGCCGACCTCAGTGCCTATCGCTGCGAGTTGCTGTCAGTGGCCGGCGGCGCACCGGCAGCGCCGCGGTGGGCTGCGGTCTTCGGCCCGCTCAAAGCGATACTGACGCGCCATCAACTGCCACTTCACCTGTTGACCGACCTGCTGAGTGCGTTTGCACAGGACGCCGCCGGACACAGTTACGCCGACCGGGCTGAATTGTTGGACTATTGCAGTCGCTCTGCGAGTCCTGTCGGGCGCCTCATGTTGCACCTCTACGGCATCGACGATCCGACCGCGCTGCGCCGCAGTGACGCCATTTGCACCGCACTGCAGCTCGCTAATTTCTGGCAAGACCTGGGGGTGGATCTGCGGCGCGGCCGCCACTACATCCCTTTGGCAGATTGCCTCCGACATGGCCTGTCGGAAGCTTCGCAGTGGCCTCTTGCAGACAGCGCGCGCAGTCGGGCACTGGTCACGGATTTGGCTCAATGGGCGCGCACGTTGATGTTCCAGGGGGCAGCGCTGGCGCATCAAGTGCCCGGCCGTGCGGGGTGGGAGTTGCGCCTGGTGGTTCAAGGGGGACTGCGGATTCTCGAAAAAGTTGAGCGGCTGGGCGGTGCGACGATCGCAACCCGGCCGGTGATTGGTGCCACGGATGCACCGCTCCTGCTATGGCGTGCCCTTCAGATGCGTGAACGGCCTGGGCAGACCGCAGGGGAACTCCAATGACCCCGCAGACCTACGTGCAGGAGCGTGCCGCGAAGAGCGGCTCGAGTTTCTACTACGCATTCCTGTTCCTGCCGCCCCCACGAAGAGCCGCCATCACCGCGTTTTATGCGTTTTGCCGGGAAGTTGATGATGTGGTCGACGAAGTCGAGGACCGCGGTGTCGCTGGCGCAAAGCTCGCTTGGTGGCGCCACGAAGTGGAAACCAGCTTCGCCGGCGCCCCAAGCCACCCAGTCATGCAAGCGCTGATGCCACATGTGGCCGCCTATGACATCGCAAGTGGCCACCTTCTGGCGGTGATTGACGGTTGTCAGATGGACCTTGACCAGTCGCGCTATCTGGACTTCCAGGCACTGGAGCGCTATTGCCAACTGGTTGCCGGCGTGGTGGGTGAGGTTGCGAGCAACATCTTCGGCCGCACCCAGCCCGACACTTTGGCCTATGCGCACAAGTTGGGACGCGCAATGCAGCTGACCAACATCATTCGCGACGTGGGCGACGACGCGCGGCGCGGGCGCATCTATTTGCCGATGTCGGAACTCAAGCAGTTCGACGTCAAGGCGCATGAAGTGCTCAACCGCGGATACAGCGACCGATTTCGGGCGCTGATGGCGTTTCAGGCCGTACGCGCGCATCGTCAATACGACGAAGCGTTCGCCTTGTTGGCCCAGGCGGACCGGGCGGCACAAAAGCCCGGGCTGATGATGGCGAACATCTATCGCACGCTGCTTCGCGAGATTGAAGCCGATGGTTTCCAGGTGCTGCACCAGCGTACGTCACTGACGCCTGTGCGCAAGCTTTGGATCGCCATGCGAACGAACTGGCGCGGGCGCTGAGGACGCGCCGCGTGAAAGTCGCAGTCATTGGTGCAGGCTGGGCGGGCCTTGCAGCGGCCGTCGAGGCCACGGCGCAGTCCCATCGAGTGACCCTGTATGACATGGCGCCCCAGTGCGGTGGGCGCGCGCGCAGCGTGGAAACGAACGGCCTGATGCTGGACAACGGCCAGCACATCATGATTGGCGCCTACACCGAACTGCTGCGGCTCATGTGCAGAGTGGGTGCGGATTCACAACGCCTGTTGCTGCGCACGCCACTGGCCCTGCTGGATGGCTCAGGCGTGGGCCTGAGACTCCGCCCGGGGCTCCCCGTCTTCGCGTTCGGCAGGGCAGTTGTTGAGCACCCGACCTGGAGCTGGCAGACGAAGGTCGCGATGATTCGAAGCGCAATCGGTTGGGGCCTCAGGGGCTTTCGCTGCAGTGCATCCATCGATGTGGCGACATTGACGAAACGGATGCCCACTTTGTTGCGCGAACAACTCATCGATCCGCTTTGCATCGCCGCCCTGAACACGGCTTCCGGTCACGCCAGCGCGAGGGTTTTCCTTCGGGTGCTGCGTGACGCCCTGTTCGCCGGCCCGGGTTCATCAGACCTGCTGCTGCCAGTCGCTCGCCTCAGTGCGTTGTTCCCCGATCCGGCGCTGACCTGGTTGCGCAACCAAGGCGTGCCGATCCACCTGTCCAACCGAGTGATGGTGCTTGGCGCCTCGCAAGGAAAATGGCGGGTTGACGACCTCGCCTTCGACCGGGTGGTGATTGCTGCAACCTCCAGCGAAGCGGCTCGCCTCGTCGCTACGATCGCGCCAGGATGGGCCCAGGTCGCCCGCGATCTGCGTTATGAACCCATCGTGACGGTGTATTTGCGCAGTGTCGGCACAACATTGCCAGCGCCCATGCTGACGCTGCTGTCGGATGCAGACAGGCCGGCCCAGTTCGTCTTCGACCACGGCCAACTCGGCGGTCCAGAGGGCCTGCTGGCTTTCGTGATCAGCGGCGCGCAGCGTTGGATTGACGCGGGATCTGAGGCAACTCTGGCTGCCACCATCGGACAAGCGCAGAATGTGCTGGGCCACTTGCTTCGCGCACCGCTTTTTCCGGTTCAGCTGCTGAGCGAAAAGCGCGCCACTTTTCGCTGCACGCCCGGATTGCTTCGGCCGCCCGGCCGAATCGCCGCCGAACTGTGGGCCGCAGGGGACTACGTTGACGGCCCCTACCCGGCAACACTGGAAGGTGCCGTGCGCAGCGGCATTCAGGCGATCAACGCCGACCGCTGATCTCATCAGACCCTGCGACCACGCCAACCTGCGGCCGAGTGCGGGCCGCCTGCAGGATCCGCGCAGCGTTCCTCGTCATTTGCGGGCGAAAGGCGCTGCCAGAGGCTCGCCGACGAACACGCCTTGCTGAGGCCAGGCCACGCTTTTCCAATAGGCCTCGATCGCCGTGGCGCCTTGCACATAGT
Organism: Rhizobacter sp.; assembly: GCA_031396425.1. Lineage (GTDB taxonomy): Bacteria > Pseudomonadota > Gammaproteobacteria > Burkholderiales > Burkholderiaceae_C > JAEMQF01. Next base: position 11,574 of record JANNKS010000200.1, read on the forward strand.
GCTGAAGGAGCATTTGCGGGTGGGGAAACTTCTGCAGGTGATTGCACGGCTCCGACACCGTGCCGTAGCTGGCCGTCGCGCCAGAAGCAATCCATTCGAGCACCGACATCTGGTTGGCCCCAGCCACCAAGCGGCCGCCAAACGAGGTCAAATGGTCTGCCAGCGCGCCAGGCAGCCAGCGCACTCGTTGCAGGTTCGCAACCTGGGTCGAACCGGTCAGGTAGAGCACGACGCGATCCAGTGCATCCTGCCGATCGGCCGCCTCGACGAGAACATCAACCCCCACGCGCCTCAGCAGGCCGGCTGGTGGATAGAGCGAAGCACGCACGTTGCGGGCCGGATCCGCGGTCACTTCGAAATGTGCACGAGCCGGCGGTGCGCCACGCAGGCCCAGGCTGGCGTCTGCGGCAATGCCTCGTGCGATCAGGGCCTTCGCCTGATCAATGCTCTGTGCAGCCAGCATCATCGAAGGGCGAAGCTGCAGGTCGCGATAGGGGCGTGAACTTGCGGAATTGAAGTAGGGCGAGGGCCTGGATGCCGCGCAAGTCTGCGCGCAGAGTTGGGCGTCGAATCCCAAGGTCAAAGCAGCGGTGATCGAATTGCAGTCAACGGCGTAGGGCAGCGTCCAGGCCAAAGCCAAAGCCTGAATGCTGCTGCCAAACCGGGCGCGGACCTGTGCCACGAGGTGGGCGAACTCTTCGGGCGTGAGGTTGGCCTTGACTGGCAGGTCAACCAGGAGCACCTGGTCGGCCTTCAGACCGCGCGCATTGGCGTAAAAAGCTCCCACTTCCCGCGAATAAGGGTCGGCTCGATTGATGATCAGGCCAAGCTCCTTGCTCGAAAGACGCCCGAAGCTTCGACGCGCCGGCACCCATTGACGCCTGACCTGAGGCTGTGGCTTCGCTACCGCCACCCCAGCCTGCGGCGCCGACCCGGACGGCACCGCAGATGCACCCTGTGCAAAGGCGAAAAAACCAGCCTGCAAGGTGCCCAGAGCGACCAAATAGGCACCGGCAAGTCGCCCGCGGCGCCGCTGCAGGCGGGAGGAACGGGATTTGATGGAAAAGCAGGAAGTGGAATCGCTCAGGGCCAAGGGCCAACTCCCAGACTACAGTTAGGTCTTCCGCACTGCAAAATCACCGCGTCCGACATAAGAACCCTCCGAATGGCATCCACCGGCGACAAAAGCCCAACCATACAGGTCCTCGAGCGAACTTTTGCGCTCCTCGATGTTCTGGCGTCCCATCAAGACCCGGTGTCCCTGAAGACGATCAGCGAACAGACCGGGCTGCATCCATCGACCGCGCACCGCATCTTGAATGACCTGACGATTGGCCGCTACGTCGACCGCCCGGAAGCAGGCAACTATCGGTTGGGCATGCGGCTTCTGGAACTGGGCAACCTGGTCAAGGCGAGACTTGACGTGCGCGAAGCCGCGTTGATCCCGATGCGCGAGCTGCACAAGCTGACACTGCAACCCGTCAATCTCTCGATGCGGCAGGGCGACGAGATCATCTACATCGAACGCGCCTACAGCGAACGTTCTGGCATGCAAGTGGTGCGTGCGATCGGCGGACGTGCGCCGCTGCACCTGACCTCGGTCGGCAAACTGTTTCTCGCACAAGACGACGGCCCCCGCGTGCGCGCATACGCGACCCGCACCGGACTGGCTGGCCACACCCGCAACAGCATCACCGACCTTGCTTCACTGGAGCGGGAGTTGGCCAAGGTGCAGCGTGACGCTACCGCCCGTGACGACGAAGAACTGGAGTTGGGAGTGCGTTGTATGGCAGCGGGTATCGTCGACGACCAGGGCAAGCTGATTGCCGGCTTGTCGATCTCGGCTCCTGCCGACCGTCTGGACGAAGCGTGGCTGGACCGATTGAAAGCCACAGCGGCTCAGATTTCAGCGGCTTTGGGCCACCACCGAACCTGATCGCTCAGTGCTCGGCGCTCAACTCACGAAGTGAGTTTCGGTTCAGTACCAGCCGCAGGGAGTGCGGGTGTCGCCGAAGGCCCTGGAATCCAGGGTGCAGATTCAATGACCCACCGCCGCACTCGCTCGGCATCACCCAATCGCGAGTACTTGCCGGCCGAGTCGAGAAAAACCATGATCATTGGCCGCCCCGACATCGTCACTTGCATCACCAGGCAACGGCCGGCCTCGGCAATGTAGCCGGTCTTTTGCAGGCCAATGTCCCAGGCTGCGCTGCTGATCAAACGGTTCGTGTTGTGAAACGCCAAATTACGGCGGCCGATCTCCACCTGATACCGGGGCGAGATCGACATTTCACGAATGACGGCGTGCTCGTGCGCGGCCCCAACGAGGGTGGCAAGATCACGTGCGCTCGACTGATTTCGACTCGACAGGCCCGTTGACTCCACAAACTTCGTGTCCGCCATTCCGAGTGCCTGCGCCTTGCTGTTCATTGCCGCCACAAACGCTTCGCTTCCACCCGGGAAGTTGCGACCCAGAGCGTGAGCGGCGCGATTTTCTGATGCCATCAGTGCCAGATGGAGCATCTCGCTTCGTGAAAGCTGCGTCCCGACCTTCAGACGGGAACGGCTGCCCTTCTCGGTATCGACGTCGTCTTGGCTGACCGTGATCAGTTCATCGAAGGGCAGTTTCGCTTCGGCCACAACGAGGGCCGTCATGAGTTTGGTCAGCGAGGCAATCGGCAACACCGCGCCGGCGTTCTTGCTGAACAGGACTTGATTGGTCTCTTGGTCGACGACCAATGCAGCGCTCGACTTCAGTTCCAGGGCATCGCGAGTTCGCTGCAGGCCGGCCACTTGACCGACCGACGGCCGCAACGGCTCATAACGCATTCGCGCCGATGCGCGGGAAAAAGGAACACGTTTCGATTTGCGAACGGCCACATGGCGCACGACGCGCGGTTCGGTCGAAATGTTGATCGGATCAGCAACCACCGTCGTGGTGTCAAAGCCTTCCGCGGCCAAGGCAATCGACGGTGGGGTGAACATGCAGACCAGCACCAACGCGACCGCTCTCGCGTCAAACTTATCCCACAGGCCACAACGGGCGTTTCTTTTTTCTCCCATGCCCCAAGTGTAGGGGAGCGAGAAAAGACGCGCAATATCAAAAAGTTACGCGTTCTTCCTAAAGTTGCGGATTCAATTGCGAACAAACCGTGAATGAAGTCATCCCTGCGCCGACACTCGCTCGACTTTGCTCTCAAG
>JANNKS010000216.1:0-3968 GCA_031396425.1 Rhizobacter sp.
GCTGAACCGCACTTCACCAACCGAACCCTCTATGCAAATGTTTGCCCAAATGTGTTTTCAGCGCCTCTTCTTTGGTGACTTTCTTCTGGCAAGACAGAAGAAAGTTACCCGGCCGCCGGGCCGGAATCCCGGCGCGGTGACACCTGCCGAGGGCACCACCGAACGAAGCCCTGCGCATGCATAGCAGGTGGCTCACCAACCGAGGGGCAGCACTCACGCCAGACCGATCCCATCCGCCGCCAAACTGGCAATCGCCCCACTCAACCCACTTCGAAACGGCACCCCCTGCACCCGCAGCGCCGCTTCCACGCCAGCGAGCGCGCCCAGAATCATCGCCGGGTTCAGGTCGCCCAGGTGCCCGATCCGAAACACCCGCCCGGCCAGCGGCCCCAGGCCGCCAGCCATCGCAACCTGGAAGCGCTCGCGCGCCACCGTGCGCAAGGCCTCCACATCGATGCCGTCGCGCACCGCGATCGCCGTGACCGACGTTGAACGCGCCGCGTGCAGCCGCGCGAAACAGCGCAACGCGCCGGCTTCGCTCCAGCAGTCGACGGCCGCCTGCACCGCGCGCGCCAGGCGGGCGTGGCGTGCGAGCACTTCGTCCACGCCTTCCTGGAAGATCAGCCCGAGCGCGGCCTCCAGCCCCATCAGCAGGCTGTGCGGCGGCGTGCCGCAGAACTTGCGGTACGACAGCTCGCTGACCCGCTTGTCCCAATCCCAATAGAAGCGCGGCGCCGGGTTGCGCCTGGCAACCTCGAGCGCGCGTGCGTCGACGGCAATGAAGCCCAGGCCCGGCGGCACCATCAGGCCCTTTTGCGACGCGCCGAGCACCACGTTCGCGCCCAGTGCGTCCATCGCAAACGGCGCCGCGCCGAGCGAGGCCACCACGTCGACGACGAACAGCGCCGGGTGGCGCGCCGCGTCAATGGCGGCGCGCAGCGCAGCCATGTCGCTCGTGACACTGCTGGCGGTGTCGGTGTGCACCGCGAACACCGCCTTGATGCGGTGCTGCGTGTCGGCAAGCAGCGCGGCTTCCACGACCCCAGGGTCGATCGGTTCTCCTTCGATCCACGGCGTGCGCAGGGTCACCGCGCCGAACGCCGCGGCCTGCTCCGCCCAGCCGTCGGAGAAATGGCCGGTGCCCGGCACCAGCACGGTGTCGCCAGGGCCGAGCAGATTCGCGATCACGCCTTCCCAGACTCCATGGCCATTGGCGGCGTACATCAGCACATGGGCTCCGCGCGTCACCAGCAGTCGTTTCAGGCCCGCCTCACACGCCTCGATCATCAACGATACGCGCGGGTCGCCCAGGTCCATCGGCTGGCGGCTCATCGCGTGCAGCACTTCGTCGGGCACACGGGTCGGGCCGGGCGAATGGAGGAATCGGTAGCCGGGAATTCGGGTCGGGTTGGGCATGGTGTGGGCGCTCAGGGGCGAGGCCGGATGTTACTCAAGGGCGGTTCGGTCTGCCGCAAACCGGAGCTGCTGCTACGCTGCACGCCTCCATCGCCATCGCTGTCCTCCCATGCGCGTGTTCACCGGCTCGATCGCTACCGAAACGAATACTTTCGCGCCCATGCCCACCGGTCTGGCATCGTTTCGCGAAGCGGGCTACTACCCGGCCGGCCGGCACCCGGATCGTTTGACGATGTTCGCGGGCCCGCTTTGGGCGGCGCGCCAGCGTTCGCGCGAGCGCGGCTGGGTGGTGATCGAAGGCCTGGTGGCGGCGGCCCAGCCGAGCGGCATCACCACACGCCACGCCTGGGAGACCTTGCGCGACGAGCTGCTCGCCGATCTGCGCGCCGCATTGCCGGTCGACATGGTCGTCCTCGGCCTGCACGGCGCGATGGTTGCGGAGGGTTGCGACGACTGCGAAGGCGCGCTGCTCGAAGCGGTGCGCGGCATCGTCGGGCCGGGCGTGGTGGTGGGGGCCGAGCTGGACCCGCACAACCACCTCACACCCGCGACGGTGCAGCACGCCGACCTGCTGATCAGCTTCAAGGAATATCCGCACACCGACCTGCTGGAGCGTGCGTTCGAACTGGTTGACCTGTGTGAAGCGCAGGTGCTCGGGCGCGTGCGGCCGGTGGCCTCGGTGGTGGATTGCGAGATGCTTGCGATGGTGCACACGACGCGCGAACCGGCGCGCGGTTTTGTCGACCGGCTGCAGGCGCTGGAAGGCCACGACGGCGTGCTGTCGATTTCGGTGACGCACGGCTTTCCCTGGGGTGATGTCGCCGAGATGGGAACCAAGGTCCTCGTCTACACCGACGCCACCGCGAGCCACGGCCCGCAACTGGCGCGCCAGCTGGCCGACGAACTGATCGCCCTGCGCGAGCGTTTGGACGTGCCGATGCCCGGCATCGACGCCGCGCTCGACGAGGCGCTCGCCGCGCCGGCAGGCCCGGTCGTGATCGCCGACGGCGCCGACAACCCGGGCGGCGGCGCGGCGGGCGACTCCACCTTCTTCCTGCGCCGGTTGCTCGAACGCGGCATCACGAGCGCGGCGCTCGGCCCCTTGTGGGACCCCGGCGCGGTGCGCATCGCGTTCGACGCTGGCGTCGGCGCGCGGCTGATGCTGCGCCTTGGCGGCAAGGTCAGCGCGATGTCGGGCGACCCGGTCGATGCACTGTGCAGCGTGCTGGCACTGCACCCGGACATGGCGATGGCCAGCCTGGCCGGCACGACGACGTCCCTGGGCGACTGCGCGCTGGTCGAGACCGCCGGTGTGCAGATCGTGCTGATCACGCGGCGCAGCCAGGCGATGGGCACCGACCTGTTCACCCAGCTCGGTTGCGACCTGGCCGCGCAACGCCTCATCGTCGTGAAGTCGTCGCAGCACTTCTACGCGTCGTTTTCGAAAGTCGCGCGTCACGTCATCTATGCGTCCGCGCCGGGTTCGGTGACGTCCGACCTGCGCAGCTTGCCGTACCGCAAGATCCGCCGCCCGAAATGGCCGCTGTGAAGGCGGCGCGAGCGCGGGGCTGCTGGTTCATCCGGTGCATTCCACAGTGTTTGCCCCAAGTCGGGGCAGGGCGGACAGCCAGCACAATGGAAAAAGGCCGCTGGCGCGGCGCTTGCTTGGTTCACTTCAATTTCCACGAAAGGCGGGTATGAAGATTCAACGCAGAACATTGGCCGCTCTGGCGCTGTTCGCCGGCGCACTGCTGTCGCAGACGGGCGCGATCGCCCAGGAGAAGGTATTGCGCATCGTGCCGCACTCCAACCTCGCGGTGCTCGACCCCATCTGGACCACCGCCTACATGAGCCGCAACCACGGCTACATGATCTACGACACGCTGTTCGGCACCGACGAGAACGCGAAGATCAAGCCGCAGATGGTGGAGAGCTGGACCGAAAGCGGCGACCACCGCCTGTGGTCGTTCAAGTTGCGCAAGGGCCTGGAGTTCCACGACGGCAAACCCGTCACCGGCGACGACGTGATCGCCTCGCTGCAGCGCTGGGGCAAGCGCGACGCAATGGGCAGCGCGCTGATGCAGTTCGTGCAGCGCATGGATTCACCGTCGCCGGATACCTTCCGCATCTTCCTCGGCGAGGCCTGCGGCTTCGTGCTCGAGGCTTTGGGCAAGCCTTCGTCGAACGTGCCGTTCATCATGCCCAAGCGGATTGCCGAGACCGACGCGTTCAAGCAGATCGAAGAGTACATCGGCTCCGGCCCCTTCGTGTTCAAGCGCGACGAGTTCAAGCCCGGTGACAAGGCGGTCTACACCAAGTTCGCCAAGTACGTGCCGCGCAACGAGCCGCCGTCAGGCTCGGCAGGTGGCAAGAACGTCTACGTCGATCGCGTCGAGTGGAACCTCGCGCTGCGTGACGCGCAGGCGCAGGTGAATGCGCTGCAAAAAGGCGAGGTCGACATCATCGAGGCGCTCGGCTTCGATCACTACGAGACGGTGAAGGACGACACCACGCTGCAGCTCGCTCCTTACGCCAATCTCGGCCTGCAGTAC
>JANNKS010000218.1:0-7651 GCA_031396425.1 Rhizobacter sp.
CGGTGAGTCCTTGATGTATTCGTCGATGTAGAAGAACAGCGTGCCCTCTTCGTAGGGGCCTCGCCAGCCACCGTGGCGGACCAGGAAGGCCTCGTCGCTCAAGGCATCGTGGCCACGCCAGTGCTCGTTGCCCTTGCAGCGCTGGTTGAGGAACTCGCGCAGCCGGCACAGCACCGAGGTCTGCCAGACGAGGTGTCTGCCGGTCAGCGACAGCAGGCTGTTCCAGTCGCGCCTGAGGTTGAATCGCCCGGCGTTGCGCATCGTCAGCGTCAGCACGAAATGCGAACACATGCGGTCCAGGACCGGCGCCTGCCGCAGCCCGGGAGAGAGCAGCAACTGGCTGTCGATGTGGCCTTTCACCATAACCCCCTTCGGTGCATGATCGTGCTGCGATCTTGGCGCAGCGTCGGGCAGACGGCAAGCCCTTACTGTCGGATCAGACAAGCCGCCGCATCACCAGTACGCCACCAGTGCTGTCGGATAACGCGCGTTGGGGCACACACGCCCAGCGACGACCTCAGTGCAAGGTCAGGGAGTGCTGCATCAGACAGGCATAGCGTTCGATGTAGGCATCGATGTCCTCTTCAGACGGGCTCGCCAGGATCAATTCGTCTACGCCCTGCTTGAAGCTTTGCGCCATCGCACCCTGGAGGAAGATCTCCTTGCGGGCGAACTTGTCGACGATTTCATAGCCACCTCGCCCCAGGCCCGCAGCCTCGTGGCCCGACGCCACACCGCTGCCCTCCTCTGGCGAGGCGCTCAGGTCAATCTGCACCACGGCAAAATTTTCCGAGTTGTAGAGCATTTGCATTGGGAATCCTCCTGTTTGCCTAGCTGGGTCCTGCAACGCGATTTGCAAGCCTTGGGCTGACAGGGTCTCGAAAATGTGATGCGCCGTGGCACTGTCAGCGCAGTTCAGCCGGGCCACTTCGCCAGAGTTCCACACCGGGGTCGTTCGGGCCGCTGCGCCACTCGGCGCGCACCGGCCAATGCGGCGCCTGGGCTTCCAGCCAGACCTCGACGCGGGTGTCGTAATCGGTGTCGGCCGGGCGCTGCAGATGAACCACGCTGCGCGGGCCGCTTGGCGTGTCGAGCTGCTCTTCACCCAACGATACGAAGTGCCACCAGACCGCGTCGGCGCGCGCGCCCACCACCCGCAGGCTGATTTCGCCGCCTGCGGCCAGGCGCTGCGGCTCGCCGGCGGCGATCGCCGCCAGCTGCACCAGCCAGCTCAGCCGGTCCTGTGCCCCCGTGCCAATCTGCAATTCGTCGGGAACAGCGGAAAAGGTGATCTTGCCCGATTCGCGCTGAAAGTTGACAGCAAGCGTGCCGCGCCGCGCGCGCTGATCGGTGAAGCGCTGCGGCGCCAACCCAGAAGCGTCGAAGCCGCCTTGGCTGGACTGCGCCAGCAACAACGCGCCCGCAACGCGCGACTCCAACCGCAGCTCGTAGTGGTCCTCACGCACGAGCCAGTTCAGTTCGGCGTGCCCCTGCACCGCCCCACGGCGCATGCGAAAGCGCAGGTTTGCCGACGGCGGAATGACGGTGCTGTAGCGCGCCACTTCACGCTGGGGTGCAGTGGCATGCGGGTCCGCTTCAGTCCTGCCAGATTGGGACCGTAGCGTTTCGCTGACCGCGGCCATAGGTGCCATTGCGGGGTCGGGGCGATCTGGCAATTGCGCAGACACGCCGACTTCCGCCCGAGTCGCAAGGTTGCCTGCAGCGCCGCGGGCATTTAGGTGAAAACCCACCTCGACCCGGCGAACGGGGCCCGGCATGCGGCCCGCGGCCGGCGCCGCGCTGCGGCCCAGCTGGGCCGACGATATTGCTGGAGACACGGCTGAGCGTTCATTCGTGGCTGCCGGCATCGGTGCGTGGTGCAGGGCCGGCGCGGTCAGCGCAGGCGCCTGGACAGTGCGAACCGAAACGACCGCGGCATCGCCAACGTGATGCGCGCGAACGCGCGAACCGCCCAAAGGTCCGCCCTCAAACAGCGCGAGAACCATCACATGCAAGCCGACCACCGCCAGCGCCGCCTTTGCAAGGTCACCACGCCGCGCCGCAGTGCGGCGCAGCACGTGTCGCGTTGGACCCCGGTCGCGCTTGAGCAATACCGTCGATCGTGCCTCGAACATCGACAATGGCGTTTTCGGCAACTCCAGCTCCGCTTCGATGAAACTCGCTACCTACAAGGACGGCTCGCGCGATGGCCAACTGGTGGTCGTCTCCGCCGACCTCGCCCTGGCACACTATGCCAGCGGCGTAGCGACCCGTCTGCAACAAGTGCTGGATGACTGGAATTTCCTGTCGCCGCAGCTCGAAGAACTGTCCAGCACCTTGAACCACGGCAAGGCGCGTCATGCATTCAATTTCGATCCGCTACGCTGCATGGCGCCACTGCCCCGCGCCTATCAGTGGGTCGATGGCTCGGCCTACATCGACCCTGAAGAGCAGTTGCGCAAGGCGGGGGTCACCCGGTTGCCAGAGGGTTCCTCCACCGACCCGATGATGGCGCAGCGGGGCAGCGACGACTTTCTCGGCCCGACTGACCCGATTCGCTGCACCAATGATGACGATGGAGTCGATTTTGAAGCCAAGGTTGCTGTCATCACGGCTGACGCTGCACTGGGCTGCACGCCCGACGCCGGCATTGAATGCGTGCGACTGCTGATGCTGGCCACTGATGTCACCCTGCGCGCGCTGATTCCCGACGAGCTCACCAAGGGTCTTGGTCTTTTGCAGAGCAAACCAGCCAGCGCGTTCAGCCCGGTGGCGGTGACGCCCGACGAACTGGGGGGCGCCTGGCGTGGCGGGCGCGTTCACCTCACACTTGAAACGTGGTGGAACGGCCAACCCTTTGGACGTTGCGAGGTTGGCGACGGGATGATGTTTCATTTCGGGCAGTTGATCGCCCATCTCTGCAAGACGCGCAGTGTGCGCGCCGGCTGCATCGTGGGCAGCGGCGCGGTCGGCAACACGGACCGGGTGCACGGCTGTTCCTGCATCGCTGAAAAGCGCGCCATCGAAGTCATCGAAGGCGGCAAACCCCGCACCGATTACCTGAAGTTCGGCGACTCAGTACGCATCGACATGAAAGGCGGCGATGGCTTGAGCGTGTTTGGCGCCATCGAGCAACGGCTTGTTTCAGCGCACCGACCATGAGCGGCGACTTGCCCCGCACAGCCAAGGTGGCGACGGTCTGGTTGCTGCTCGGACTGGTTCTGTTCGTGGCGGTGTTGTGGTGGCAGCGCAGCGACCGGCAAATGCGTTTCAGTGCACAAGGCGAAACCATTGAAATCCGACGTTCCCTAGACGGCCACTACCATTGGCCAGGCCAGATCAATGGTCGCGAAGTCGACTTCCTCATCGATACCGGTGCTACCACCACGGCCATATCCAGCGCGCTGGCACGAGAGCTGCGCCTGCAGTCCATCGGCACGGTGCCATCGAACACCGCTGGCGGCATGGTCACTGGACAGTTGGTGCTGGCCGATGTCGTATTGCAAGGGGGCGTCAGCGCGCGCGGCTTGCGCGTGACTGCGCTGCCCGAACTTCGTGATCATCCTTTGCTCGGCATGGACGTGCTCGCGCGCTTGCGCTGGGAGCAAAGTGACGGGAAGTTGCGCATCGATTTGCGCAGCGGGCCTTGAGCCCGACAGCAGCCGCGATCGCCCATTCCGCGCCGATCAAACCCCGCTTGAGCGTTTTCGTCGACTGGGTGGCGTTTGAAGCGCGGCCTGCGCCTGCCTCCCGGGGAAACCCATTTCCGCCCGCGCTGCAGGCACAATCGAGCTCCTTACAGCGCCCTCGAGAACCTCCATGGCCGACACCTCGCCTTTCACCCGTCTCGTGCCCGGGTTTGATTTCCTGCAGGGTCTTGTCAAGAACGCCGGTTCAGCGCTGCCCAACATCGGCCAATGGATCGCGCCCACGCTCAATCCTGAGGAGCTTGAGAAGCGCATCGAAGAATTGCGCACCGTGCAGTTCTGGCTCGAGCAAAACGCCCGCATGCTGGGGGCGACGATCCAGGCGCTCGAAGTGCAGCGCATGACGCTGTCTACACTGAAGACGATGAATGTGCAGATGGACGACCTGCGCGACAGTTTGAAGATCCGCACCACACCCAGCGCGGCGCAAGAGAGCCTGGCGCAGCCCCGGAGCCCGGATTCAAAGCCGACCCCACGCGCCCGCGCCAAGGCCGCTGCGCCAGGCAGCGCTGGCGCCACGGCGCCTCCGGGCATCGACCCGATGCAATGGTGGGGCGCGCTGACCAAGCAGTTTTCCGAACTTGCGGCGTCCGCCGTCAAGGACACGGCGACCGACGCAGCCAAGAACCTCGCCAGCAACATGGTCAAACAAAGCCTGGACGCCGCTGGCCAGACCTTGAAAAAGGCGGCTCAAGTGCCTGCCGCGGTGGCCCGCAAGGCCTCCGCACCGCGCAAGCGGACGGGTTCGGGAGGTCAAGGCCGCGCATGAAGATATTTCTGCAGGCCCACGCCGCGCATGGCGACGCGGACAAAGCCTTGTCGGCGGCGGCGGCCCAGATCGAGGCGCAGCGCCGCCTGCCCGGCCGGGCCACGCACCCCACGCTGGGCTGGCTCTACCTGACCGACCACTACGCGGCGCAGGCGGAAAACCTGTTGGCGCAGTTGCGTCAGCGTTGGCCTGGGGTGGCCTGGGTCGGAGCGGTGGGCCTGGGCGTGGCGAGTGGCGCAGTGGAATATTTCGACGAGCCGGCTCTGTCGTTGATGCTCGCCGAAGTTCCTGTCGATCAGTTCCACGTGTTTTCGGGCGCTCGGCCCTTGGGCGATTTCGTCGCCCACACCGCGCAGGTGCACGCCGACCCCAGCACCGAGGACATTGCGGAACTGATCAAGGACATGAGTCAGCGCACCCGCACCGGCTATCTGTTCGGTGGTCTGGCATCTGCGCGCAGCCGCACTCTGCACATCGCCGATGACGTGCTGCAAGGCGGCCTGTCCGGCGTGGCTTTCGGCAAGGGCGTCGCGCTGGTGTCGCGCGTCACCCAAGGGTGCCAGCCGGTCGGACCCACGCGCAGCGTCACCGGCGCACAGCGCAACGTGATCACCGAGCTCGACGGTGAACCCGCCTTGAACTGCCTGTTGCGCGACGTCGACATCGACGAAGACATGGCGCCTCGTGAAGCCTTGCCGCGGCTGCGCCACATCCTGGTGGGCCTGAGCGACCGGCGCACGCCCGCCGCACAGCAGCGCGGCGGCTTCTATACCCCCGCGCGCCCCGGCGCGTTCGGCTCCGACACGCGGGTGCGCAGCCTGATCGGGCTGGACCCGGCACGCCGCGGCCTGGCGATTGGCGAAAGCGCCGAAGCGGGGCTGCAGCTGGCGTTTTGCACCCGCAACGTGGACGCGGCACGGCGCGACTTGACACGGATCTGCACCGAGATTCGGGACGAGGTGGAACCCGAAGCGACGCCTGCGCCGGGCCGACCCGTGGTCGCAGCAGAATCAGCGCCTTTGGCGGGAACTCCCGGCATCGCCGGCGCCGTTTACGTCAGCTGCACCGGCCGCGGCGGGGCGCACTTCGGCGCGCCATCGGCTGAGCTTGCGGTGGTTCGCCAGGCGCTGGGCGAAGTGCCCCTGACCGGGTTCTTTGCCGCCGGAGAAATCGCCCGCGACCATTTGTACAGCTACACCGGCGTGCTGACGATCTTCCGCACCTGAATTCGATATGAACATGAGTTTGCCCGCGCCGTCAGCCGGCGAAATTGCGGCTCGCGCCCAGCGCCAGGCCGATGTCGTGTCGGCCTTGAGCGAGTGGCTGCCGGCGCACGCCCTGTTGTGGCATCGCGAGGACACCGTGCCCTACGAATGCGACGGCCTCACCGCCTACCGCGAACAGCCGCTGATCGTGGCATTGCCGGAAACGGAAGCCCAGGTCGCCGCAACGCTGCGTGCCTGTCACCGCTTGAACGTGCCGGTCGTCGCACGAGGCGCGGGCACCGGTCTGTCGGGCGGCGCCTTGCCGCACCGCATGGGAGTCACACTCAGCCTGGCCAAATTCAATGCGATTGTGCGCATCGACCCGCTCGCATGTACCGCCGTGGTGCAGTGCGGCGTGCGCAACCTGGCCATCAGCGAGGCCGCCGCGCCTTTCGGCCTGTACTACGCACCCGACCCGAGCAGCCAGATCGCCTGCACGATTGGCGGCAACGTGGCGGAAAACTCGGGCGGGGTGCATTGCCTGAAATACGGCCTGACCCTGCACAACGTGCTGCGTGTGAGGGGCTTCACCGCCGAAGGCGAAGCCGTGGAGTTCGGCTCCGAGGCGCTGGATGTGGCCGGGCTGGACTTGATGTCGCTGATCATTGGCAGCGAGGGCATGCTGGCCGTGACGCTGGAAGTGACGGTCAAGCTGGTCCCGAAACCACCGCTGGCGCGCTGCATCATGGCGAGCTTCGACGACATTCGCAAAGCCGGCGACGCGGTCGCCAACGTGATCGGCGCGGGCATCATTCCGGCGGGTCTGGAAATGATGGACAAGCCCATGACCGCTGCGGTGGAAGACTATGTGCACGCCGGTTATGACCTGGACGCCGAAGCCATCCTGCTGTGCGAAAGCGATGGCACACCGGAGGAGGTTGAAGAAGAAGTGGGCCGCATGGTCCAGGTGCTGCGCAGCAGCGGCGCCACGCGCGTCGAGGTGAGCACCAGCGAGGCACAGCGGCTGCGCTTCTGGAGCGGGCGCAAGAATGCGTTTCCAGCGTCGGGGCGCATCAGCCCCGACTACATGTGCATGGATTCGACCATTCCGCGCAAGCGCCTGGCCGACATCCTGCTGGCCATCCAGCAGATGGAGCAGAAGTACCAGCTCCGATGTGCCAATGTCTTCCATGCCGGTGACGGCAATCTGCACCCGCTGATCCTGTTCGATGCGAACGACGCCGACCAACTGCGGCGCTGCGAACTCTTCGGCGCCGACATCCTGGAAACCAGCGTGCGCATGGGTGGCACGGTCACCGGTGAACATGGTGTGGGTGTCGAAAAACTGTCGTCGATGTGCGTGCAGTTCTCGGCAGGCGAGCGCGAGCAGATGCTGTCGCTGAAGCGGGCATTCGACGCGAAGGAACTGCTCAACCCGGGCAAGGTGATTCCGACCCTGTCACGCTGCGCCGAATACGGCAAGATGCACGTGCGGCGTGGCTTGCTGCCGTTTGCCGACATCTCGCGGTTTTGAGGGTCCTTGGCCCCCATGCCGGTTCGAGCAACCCAGGTGCCATGCGGCTCATGACTGCGAATGACCCCGCATTGCAGGTGGTGATCGACCGCGTAGCGAGCGCGATTGCGGCGGGGGTGCAGCTGAACATCTGCGGAGGCGGCACGAAAGCCTTCTACGGCGAGGTGCCCCAGGGCGAGCCGCTGGACACCCGTGAACTCGAAGGCATCTCGAGCTACGAACCGAGTGAGTTGGTGGTGACCGCGCGTTGCGGCACCTCGATGGCCACACTTGAGCGCACGCTGGCCGAGCAGGGCCAATGCCTGGCGTTCGAGCCACCCCATTTCGGCCCCGACAGCACGGTGGGCGGCATGGTGGCGTGCGGCCTGTCGGGCCCCTCGCGCGCCGCTGCCGGTTCGCTGCGCGACCACCTGCTCGGCGCGACCATTCTCAATGG
>JANNKS010000254.1:0-2390 GCA_031396425.1 Rhizobacter sp.
GTGCCGGGCCGGTTCGCCAAGCCCAGGCCGCTGACCTTGCCCGCCAGTTCCACGCGCGACTCGAGCTGGATCGACTCGACGCCCGGCTTGCGCCCGGTGATGAAACTGTGCGCTGCGCTGAAGGCACGCGCACTGAACGACGTTTCGCGGTGGTCGATGCCGGCGATCACGACGTTCTCGGCACCTTTCAGTTCCGGGCCGGCAAAGCTCACGTTCGTTGGCGTGCCTTTGGCGCCGATCCACAGGCCATCCGGTTGCGCGAACTTGTCGTTGTTGTCGGAGCGGATCGTCAGCCACTTCACGCCGGGCGTGACTTCGATGCCCGCGCCGCCCTGGTGGTTGAGTGCGGTGAGAAACGGCCCGGCGCCGTTGAACTCGCTGGTCGGGCGAAACGTGGGATTCGCCCACACGCCATGGTTGGGAACGCCGCCCAGGATGGCGTGCGACACCTTGGCCGCGCCGCCGCCATTGGCGACGTA
Organism: Rhizobacter sp.; assembly: GCA_031396425.1. Taxonomy (GTDB): domain Bacteria; phylum Pseudomonadota; class Gammaproteobacteria; order Burkholderiales; family Burkholderiaceae_C; genus JAEMQF01. The sequence goes on from JANNKS010000254.1 coordinate 480, forward strand.
GTGACGAATCGCGTAGCCGCCGCGCGAATTGCCCATCAGCACGACGCGTGACGCGCCGGTGCGGCGCAGCACCCGGTCGACCTCGGCGCTCAGGAACTGCATGTGCTCCTGGGTCGACGTGCGGCCGTCCTGCGCCTTGTCGTCGGCGTCGCGCGCCAGCGGATAGGGCAGGTCGATGGCGTGCAGGCGTTCGCGCGGCCAGCCGTTCGACTCGAAGCGCCAGACCGTGGTGAGCCACAGCGCGGCGGTGTCGCCGTTGCCATGCACGAACACGATCGGCGGCCTGTCGTCGCGCGTCGGGCCGCTGGCGCAGCCGGCCAACACGGCGAGAGACAAAGTGCCGATCAGCCAGCGGCGGCGGGTGGGCAGGGGTGTCATCGGCAAACTTTCAAACGGGGCCGACTGGCCGGGATGGGTTTCGCGCCGACGCCATGTCGCAGGCTGCCGGCAAAAACGGCAGGCCGGGCTGCTTCAGCGATGTGGCGGCGCGCACCGCGCGCAGGACCGCCATCGCCGTCACTTCGGCCGCCAGCGCGCCCAGCAGCGTCAGGTCGGCAATGCGCCCGCTGCCACCGGTGGCCAAGCCGAACATCGTGTCGCCGTCGACCTGGGTGTGGACCGGATTGATGCAGCGCGCCAGGCCGTCATGCGCCATCTGCGCGAGTTTGGTGGCGCCGGCCTTGTCGAGCCTGGCGTCGGTGGCCACGACGCCGATCGTGGTCGCCTGGCCCGGTTCCAGTGCGGCCGGCAGTTCACCGCGCAACAGCGCCGCCATCGCGCCCAGCGGTGCCGTGCCGTCGGCATGGCGCGCGCCGGCGAGCACCGCACCGCTGGCGGGGTCCAGCACATCACCGACCGCGTTCACCGCCACCAGTGCAGCCACCGTGATGCCGCCCACGCAGACCGACGCGCTGCCGATGCCGCCGCGCATCGCGCGCTCGAAACCGAACAGTTTGCCCACCGAAGCGCCTGCACCGGCGCCGACATTGCCTTGCGCCGGTGCTTCAGGGCTCGCAACCATGCAGGCTGCATAACCTGCCTGCGCATCGGGGCGGATGCGCGAGTCGCCGATGCGCAGATCGAACAGGATGGCGGCCGGGACGATCGGCACGCGGATCGGCGCCGACAGACTGTCGCTGCCCACTCCAATGCCCACGCCGTGCTCTTCAAGCCAGCGCAGCACGCCGCAGGCCGCATCGAGCCCGAACGCACTGCCGCCCGCCAGCAAGACGGCGTGCACCTGCTGCACGGCGTTCAGCGGCGAGAGCAGATCGGTCTCGCGCGTGCCGGGTGCGGCGCCGCGCACGTCGACGCCTCCCACCGTGCCCTCGGGCAACAGCACCACGGTGCAGCCGGTGGGCCGACGCGGATCGGTGAAATGGCCGACCCGCAGCCCGGCAACGGCGGTGATCGCCATCAGGCGGGCTCTGGACCGCACATCACCCGGCCTGTCTTGATCGGCATGCCAGCTTTCGGGGCGCGCTATTTCGCCGCGGGTCGGGCCAGCGCGTCGAGCACCGCGAGCACATCGGCATCGCCCATCTTGCGGGCGCTGGCGAGCTCGCCAGCCTGAGTGGCGCGCTGGAAGCTGCCATCGGCCGACACGACGGCGACCGCCGGAATGCCTTTTTTCACCGCGTCGCCCATCTGCTGGGCGAGATCGAGGTTCTTGTTGAAGTTGCCGACGTCGACCCTGGTCACGACATAGCGCTGCGCCACATGGGCGGCCACCGGGCCGGCGGCCATCTGTTTGGCGAGTGCCTGGCAGTCGGCGCACCAGTTCGCGCCGAACACGACCAGGACACGCTTGCTCTGCGCTTTCGCTTGCTGCAAGGCGTGGTTCAGGTCGGCGCGCGCATCGGCGCTCTCGTCATAGGGTTTGGGTTTCGGCGCGCATGCCGATGTGAGCAT
>JANNKS010000271.1:0-4706 GCA_031396425.1 Rhizobacter sp.
TGCCCGGGCTGCTTCAGGCAGCCCAGCACCAGGGCGAGCTGCACGTTCGTCAGGTCCTGCACCTCGTCGATGACGACGAAGTCGTATGCCGGTTGCGCGAGCGGTTGCCATTGATGCGCCACCAGGTTCAGGTCGAACAGACCCGCTTCGACCAGCCACTGCCGGTAGCGCTGGAACAGTTCATGCGCCGCTGCGCGCGCCGAGCCGCTCAGCAGCGATTGCCGCGGCCCCAACGCCAGGTACGAGGGCAGGTCCAGCGGGCCCGACGCGCCGGCGCCGAGCACACCGCGGAATTCCTCGAACAGCGCATGCGCGTCGATTTCGCCGAGCGCGCTGCGCAGCGTCTGGCGATGCCGTTCGAACCAGCCGCGGAACGCCGCGAAAGTGACTTCGCGGCCGACCGGCACGCGCAGCGTCTCGACAAACTCGCGGTAGCTCAGGAACTCGGCCTGCTGCGCCGGGTTCTCGTAGCCGTGGGCGCCGTACAGCGCAAGCGCCGACTGCGCCAGATAGGCCGAGTGCGTCACGTACAGAACGCGCCCCTCGGCCTCGCGCAGCCTGGCCAGCGTGACGGCCGTCTTGCCCGAACCGGCCGAGCCCACCACCACCACCGGCGTCGGCAGCCGGCACACCGCCTCCTGCGCATCGTCAAAGACGATGGGTTTGTCGAGCAATTCGAACTCGCTGCGGCTCGCGTGCAACCAGCGCATCGGCAAGGCGCCGGCAACGCTGTGGCCTGCATCCGCGCCGGCCAGCGCCGGCTCGCGCCCGATCTTGCTCTCGTCCACCGCGGCGCCACGCAGGAAACGCGACTTCTCGTAGGCGTGGTTCGCGATCACCTCCAGCGCCAGGCAAACCGTTTCGTCGCCGCAGCGGGCGAACTGCAGCAGCAGCCGGTTCGTGTAGTCGAGCTTGGCGCGCCAATACGGCGTCGGCGCGAGTTTCTTCACATCGGCGCTGCGAAAGTCACCCGCTTCGATGGCAGCTCGAAGCTTGGCAAAGGCGGGTTTGACGCGTCGCGTGTCGAGGTCCTTGTAGAGCAGCAGGCGCATGGCGGCAGATGGTAGCGGCACGAGTGAGGGTGCCGACGAAACTGCGCTCGCGACCTTGCGGGCTGCGAACGTCAGCACGACGATTGACAGCGGCTTGGCGTCGCTCTTGCCGATGGGCACCAGCAATCATGTCGACTGCACTGTGCATCGGGCAGCCTGGGACTCACCCGGCAGTCGCCCGAAACGCTGCCTGGACCGCCCGCACCAACGACGGATGAAGCGTGCCGAGCTTGGGGCACTGCCCATGTGGGGCTGCCGGCGGCACCGAAAACCACTCCGTTGTGTATGGCAGATCGATCGCCTGCTTCAAGTCGAATTTCGTGTCGTAGCTCAGGCCCGCCGCCGCGTAGGCCACCGGGTTTCGATCGCGCAGGATGCCGAACTCGCCCCTCTGCAACGTGGTCGTGCGCTGGCTGGTGCCGTAGGCGACGCGCGCTTCGAAATGCGGCGGGTCGTCGTCGAACACCGCCAGGATCAGCGCGGGGCGCGGCTTTGGCCGGGGGTTGATGTCGTCCGGGAAATGGCACCAGACGATTTCACCGGCTGTGGGCTCGGGCCACCACTGGCGTGTCACGAGTCCGGCGCCTCGAAGAGGCTCGAGCGTACCGAGCGCTTCTTGGTCTGCAGCACGCGCTTCTTGATCTGGCGCATCTGCGCTGCCGTCAATGGTCCGTCATCGGCTGCGTACTGCGGCAGCAGCTTGACGGTCATTTCGCGCAAGGCGAGGTGAATGGCCTGGGTCTCATCCACCCCCAGCTGTTCAGCCAGGCGCTTGGCGGTTTCGCGCGTGACACCGGTCGGGCTGTCGATGGCTCGGTAGCGAAACGCGATTTGAGGAGCGGCGGGTGAGCGGGCGGTCATGGTGAAGCACCTTCACGTGTGTCGTTGAGTGATATCTTGAAGATATCTATTCGGGGGGTGCTTGTCAAGCAGAGTCGACAGCAAAGCCGACACTGAGGCTGGCAGCAATGCGGCCATCCTTGCGCCGTTCACTGGCCACAATCTTCGGGCGCTGAGTTCAACTCGGCAGATGCGAGCTTCGCGTTCGATCCAAGGTAGCACGAGGTCACGCCAGGCCGTTTGTGGCCGAGCCGGCGTGCCGCGCGCTGGCGCGCTCGTTCGTCATTGGCGGGACGCGCCGTTGCGCCGCGCACCGGCGACGCGCAGCCGGTGTCGTCTTGAAACTCGTCGTTGACGTGCTGATGCCACAGTCCGTGCGCAACGACGCCGAGCTGATCCTTCGAGATCCCAAACTTGCGGATGACGTAGTAGAACCGCGTGGAGTCTTGGGTGCTGGTGCAGCCCGGTCGCCCGACGTACATGCCCGACGCAACGGCTTCCGTCAAGCGTGCCAGCAGACCACGCTGCGCGTCGCTCGTGATCGGCACGTCGCGCGGCCGCCCGCCCTTCGTGCCGTGGCTGATGCGCAGGAATGTGGCGCGTCAATCTGGATGAGAGGCGCGCGACAATCTGGATGAGAAGCGTGTCGCGGCGCGCCGATCATGCCCGAGATTTGATTGTCGCGGGGGCCGAGCTATGCCGAAGGTTCGCTTTCGCTGGGTTTGGGGACGCCGACATTCTTCGGCGTCGCATAGCTGGCCGGGCGTCCGGCACCGACTTGCTTGCGTTCGATGGCGGTACGGCGGCGGTAGCTCGGCACGTGCATCTCGAAGATCGTTGAGTGATGGACCAGTCGGTCCACGGCGGCCAGCGTCATGGCGGGATCCTGGAAGACCTTGCCCCATTCGCCGAAGGGCTGGTTGGCCGTGATGATCATCGAGCGCCGTTCGTAGCGCGTGCCGATCAGCTCGAACAGCGCCGACGTTTCGGCTTGATCCTTGGTCACGTAGGCCAGGTCGTCCAGGATCAGTACGTCGAAGTGGTCGAGCCGGCTCAGAGCCGCTTCCAGCGCAAGTTCTCGGCGCGCCACCTGCAGACGTTGCACGAGATCCGAGGTCCGCGCGAACAGCACGCGCCAGCCCTTCTCCAGCAGGGCCAGGCCGATCGCCGACGACAGGTGCGACTTGCCGCCGCCTGGCGGTCCCAGAAGAAGCACGTTGGCGCCGTTGCGCAACCATTCGTCGCCGGCGCACAGCGCCATCACCTGGGCCTTGGAGACCATGGGCACGGAGTTGAAGTCGAAGTTGTCCAGCGTCTTGCCCGGCAGCAGCTTGGCCTCGGCCAGGTGCCGCTCGATGCGCCGTCGGTCACGTTCGGCCAACTCGTTCTCGGCAATCACCGTCAGCAACCTGGCAGCCGGCCAGCCCTCCTTGTCCGACTGCTCGGCGAAGCTCGCCCAGATCTGCTTGGTGGCCGGCAGGCGCAGGTCCGACAGCAACAGCGTCAGCCGTGCCGCATCGAAGTTCTCGTTCATGCTGCGACCTCCATGCCCGAGTCCACCAGGATGTCGTAGGAGCTCAGCGGCGCCAGTTGCACCGAGACCTGCGGCAGGCGCGCCGGATCGGGCGCGAAGTGCTCCAGCAAGGCGTGGAGGTCGGGCAGCCGCCGGTGATCGAGATCGTCCGTCAGCACGCCGGCCAGCTGCGCCTCGCAAGCTCGGTCATGCGCCAGGCTCAGCAGCGCGACCATCAGCTTGCAAGCAGCACGCTCGGCCAGCTCCTGGCACAGGAACTCGAACATCAGCCGGTAGGCATCGCGGGGGAAGAGCTGGTCGCGGTAGACCAGACTGAGCAGCGCCATGGGCTTGCGCCGAAGCGCGTGGATGACGTGGTGGTAGTCAACGACGTGGCCATGCTTGCCGTTGGCGCCGCCCCGGCCGCGCTGCAGCGTCATCAGCAAGGTCGCACCCAGCAGCAGCTCGAGCCGGTCGTCATACAGGCGCACGCGCACGCGATGCCCGATCAGGCGCGACGGCACGGTGTAGAACACCTTGCGCAGCGTGAAGCCGCCCGACGAGGTGACGTAGACGAAGGTGTCCTCGTAGTCGCAGGTGCGCGCCGGTGGCAGGGGCTGCAGGAGCGAGCGTTCAGCGTCGATGCGCTTGCCGTTGCGAGCGTTCTTGCGGCTGACGATCTCGTCGATGAAGCGGCGGTAGGCGGCCAAGTCGGCGAACTCCACGGCACCGCGCAGCAGCAGCGCGTCGTGCACCGCGCTCTTGAAGTGCCCGTGCGCGCTCTCGATGGAGCCGTTCTCGTGGGCCACGCCGCGGTTGTTGCGGGTGGGCTCCATGCGGTAGTGTGCGCACAGCGCGTCGTAGCGCGAGGTCAGGTCCTCGCGTGCATCAACGTCGAGGTTGCGGAACGCCGCAGACAGGCTGTCGCTGCGGTGCTCGCGTGGCGCACCGCCCAGCGTCCACAGTGCGTTCTGCAGGCCCTCGGCCAGCGCCACGTAGCTCTCGCCGCCCAGGATGACGTGGGCGTGCTCGAAGCCCGAGCACACCAGGCGGAAGTGGTACAGCCGATGGTCAAGCAGCAGCCCGGCCACGGTGATGGCCAGGTCGCCCATCTCGGTAAAGTCGGACAGCCCCATGCGGCCGGCTTCATGCACTTGGCGGAACATCACGTCGCGCTCCTGGCCATGCACGGCGCGCCAGTCGCGCACGCGGCGTTCAAGGGTCCGGCGAACGCCAGGGGCGAGCTCGGTGTGGCGCCGCCTCAACTCGTCGAAGATCGCCACTGGCCGGATACCGGGAGC
>JANNKS010000272.1:0-17262 GCA_031396425.1 Rhizobacter sp.
GTTCAACACTCCCCACGACCGGCTTGTGTGGGACGTGGGCCACCAGACCTACCCGCACAAGATCCTGACCGGCCGGCGCGACCGCATGGGGACGCTGCGGCAATTGGGGGGGGTGTCGGGTTTTCCGCGCCGTGAGGAAAGTGAATACGACGCCTTCGGCACCGCCCACTCATCGACATCGATCTCGGCCGCGCTGGGCATGGCGGTGGCGGCGCGCATGAAGGGCGAGAGCCGCAAGGCAGTGGCGATCATCGGCGACGGCGCGATGTCGGCGGGAATGGCCTACGAGGCACTGAACAATGCCGGCGTGTCCAACGTCGACATGCTTGTCGTGCTGAACGACAACGACATGTCGATATCACCACCCGTGGGCGCTCTGAACCGCTACCTTGCGCGCCTGATGAGCGGTAAGTTCTACGCCGCGGCGCGTGACACGGCGAAGAACGTGTTGAAGAACGCCCCGCCCCTGTTCGAGCTGGCGCGCCGGTTCGAGGAACATGCCAAGGGCATGATTGTCCCGGGCACCATCTTCGAAGAGCTGGGCTTCAATTACGTTGGGCCGATCGACGGGCATGACCTGGACTCGCTCATACCGACGCTGGAAAACCTGCGGGACCTCAAAGGCCTGCAGTTCCTGCATGTCGTGACACGAAAGGGGTATGGCTACAAGTTGGCCGAGGCCGACCCCGTGGGTTATCACGCGGCATCGGGCAAGTTCGATCCCGCGATCGGTTTCCAGAAACCCGCCAGTCCTCCCAAGGTGAGTTTCACACAGGTGTTCGGGCAGTGGCTGTGCGACATGGCCGAGAAAGATGAACGGCTGGTCGGCATCACACCCGCGATGCGCGAAGGCTCGGGCATGGTGGAGTTCGAGAAGCGGTTTCCGCGCCGCTACCACGATGTCGGCATCGCCGAACAGCATGCGGTGACGTTTGCGGCTGGGCTGGCGTGCGAAGGCCTCAAGCCGGTGGTCGCGATCTACTCCACTTTCCTGCAACGCGCGTACGACCAGCTGATTCACGACGTGGCGATCCAGAACCTGCCAGTCGTGTTTGCGCTCGACCGCGCCGGCCTCGTCGGTGCCGACGGTGCCACGCACGCGGGCGCCTATGACATCGCCTACCTGCGCTGCATCCCCAACATGAGCGTCCTCACACCGTCCGACGAAAACGAGTGCCGCCAGTCGCTCTACACCGCGTTCCTGCAAGACCACCCGGTGGCGGTGCGCTACCCGCGCGGCAGCGGTGCGGGGGTCGCGATTCAAAAGGAGATGGTCGCGTTGCCGTTCGGCAAGGGCGAAGTGCGCCGCTCGGGCCGACGCCTGGCCATCCTGGCCTTCGGCACCGTGTTGCACCCGGCGCTCGTGGCCGCCGAAAAGCTCGACGCCACGGTGGTCAATATGCGCTTCGCGAAACCACTTGATGTCACCTTGGTGACGGAAATGGCGCGTAGCCATGAGGGCATCGTGACGGTGGAAGAGGGCTGTGCCATCGGCGGGGCAGGCAGTGCCGTCCTCGAGGCACTCGCGGCCGCGGGAATCACCATTCCGGTGTTGACCCTGGGCCTGCCCGACATCTTCATCGAGCATGGCGATCCGGCCAAGCTGCTCGCGAACTGTGGCCTCGATGCGGCGGGCATCGAACGCTCGATTGCCGAACGTTTCGGGCCGACTCCGGCGGTGCTGCGCTCGGTTGTGAACAATTGAATTGCGCTCGCCTGCTGGCCACGCCGGGCCGGTACAAGACCCTATGCGAGACCGTCACCGGCTTTGCTGGCACCATGCGATAGCCTGAAGACAGCGACTGCAGTTCCGATGAACGCTCCGAAAGACGCGCTCCACATTCCCGACACGCAAAGCGAGCGCGACGAGCGCCACCTGGCGATTCAGCGGGTGGGGGTGCGCAACGTGCGATACCCGATCGTGTTGCGAGTCGGTGGCGCTGTCCAGAACAGCATTGCGCACTGGGACTTGGACGTTGGCCTGCCCGCCGAACGCAAGGGCACGCACATGTCGCGCTTCGTCGGCTGGCTGGATTCCCTGCGCGAACCGCTGGACGTGATGATGCTGCGTCTCGAGATGGCACGAATGCTGGCGCTGTTGAACGCGACCGAAGGTCGCGTGGAGGCCCGCTTCCCGTTTTTCGTGCGCAAGCGCGCCCCGGTGTCCGGCGTGCAAAGCCTGCTCGAATACCAGGGGCGATGGATCGCGCAAGCTCACGATGACCAGCTCTCGGTGTGGGCCGAGGTGGTCGTCGCGGTGAAGTCCCTCTGCCCCTGCTCGAAAGAGATATCGGACTATGGCGCCCACAACCAGCGTTCGCACATCAGCATCTGTGCTGAATTGCTGGGCGACGTTTCCTGGGACGAACTGGTTCGATTCGCCGAGGACAGCGCATCAAGTGAACTCTGGGCCATGCTCAAGCGTTCGGACGAAAAGTGGGTGACCGAGCGCGCCTATGAGAACCCCAAGTTCGTTGAAGACCTGGTCCGTGACGTGGCCTTGCGATTGAACGTCGATGCCCGGCTGGGCCGTTACCGCGTCGACGTGGAGAACTTCGAGTCGATCCACAACCATTCCGCGATCGGGCGCATCGAACGCGGCAGACTGCCCGCCGGCGTCTGACACGGCGCGAGCAGCAGGGGCTGCGCCCGATTCAGGTGGCTCGAAGGCCGGCTTCAGGTCTCGTTGTCGGCATCAAGCGCGAGCCCCAGCAATGCCGGGTCGCCCTGGCCGCGCCGCAGCAACACAGCGCTGGGGCCACTCAGGTCTACAACCGTCGTGGGCAGCATGGAACATGCGCCAGCATCCAGCACGGCTTGAATCAACTTCTGGAACCGGTCGCGAATCTGCTCGGCATCGTTCATCGGGTCGATTTCCCCGGGCGCGATCAAGGTCGTGGCGAGCAGGGGTTGCCCTAGAGCGCCCAACAGCTCCTGCGTGACGCGGTGATCGGGAACGCGCAAACCGATTGTTCTGCGTGACGGGTGCGACAGGCGGCGTGGTACCTCCTTGGTGGCCTCCAGAATGAAGGTGAAGGGGCCGGGCGTACCCAGTTTGAGCATTCGGTACTGGCGGTTGTCAACCCGCGCATAGCTCGCAAGCTCGCTCAGATCGCGACACAACAAGGTGAGATGGTGTTTGTCGTCAACGCCCCGAATGCGCCGCAGCGATTCTGCGGCAGCCTTGTCGTCGAGGTGGCACACCAGGGCGTAGCTTGAATCGGTGGGAATGGCGGCGATGCCGCCTGAATGCAGAATCTGGGCGGCCTGGCGGATCAGGCGTGGCTGCGGGTTGTCCGGGTGAATCTCGAAGAACTGCGACATGGCACGATTGTCGCGCCGCGACGCGCCGGCACCCCCGCGCGTGCGCGGCGGACCGACACGTCAACCGCGGAACCGCGAATGACCGAGCACACAATGACCGAAATCAGGCGCGCAGGTGCATGATTGCCCGCACGATCTGTTTCGGCGACCCCAGTGCCGGACACATGGCCCAGCGATCGAGCGCCTCGTTGCCGATGCGCACCATGCCGGTGTGCTGTCGAATGTCCGCATCGATGACCGGATCGTCGTTGTAGAAGCCCAGCTTGCGACGAATCACTTCAATCTCGACGGGCCGGCCGGTCAGGAACGTCCAGCCCTTGGGGATGGCGTAGCCATTCACATAGTCGCGCAGCGCCTGGGGAGAATCAACTTCCGGGCGAAGCGTGAGCGAGTACATGAACACTTCCTTGCCCAAGTGCTCCGCCAGGGCTTCCTGAACTCGCATCAGGTTGGCGGTGTTGGTCGGGCAGGTGCCGGTGCACGAGGTGTACATCATATTGAAGGCGACGACTTTGCCTTTGACCACATCATCGTAGAAGCGCAGTTCGCGGCCGTCGTGGGTTTGCACGATCGAATTCGGGAAGTAGCCGGCTCGCGGCCCGGCGGGGGCCGCACGTTGAGCTCGATCCGAGGTGGCGAGGACGGACGTCATCGCGGTTGCCCCCAGCAGGCCGAGCAGGTTTCGCTTCGAGTTCATCATCGTGCTCCCGGGTGACTTGGCATTGGTCATTGGGTATGGGTGTGCGAGCCGCTCAGGGGACGACGTCCCAGCGAACCATCATCGCGTGATCTTCATGCGTCAGGTTGTGGCAATGCATCAGGTACTTGCCGGTGAAGTCGCTGAAACGAAGCAAAACGCGCACCACTTCGCCCGGCTTGAGGACGTACACATCCTTGCGCCCTCGCTCGTGTGCTGGTGGTGCTTTGCCGTTGCGCGACAGGATGCGCCCTTCGGTCATGTGAACGTGCACCGGGTGATGCCAGCTGCCCTTGCCCTTGAGAACCCAGATCTCGGAGGTGCCGCGTTTCGGCGTCGCAGTGACACGCTCCGGATCGAAAATCTTGCCGTTGACGGTCCAGATTTCATTTTCCTTGTCGAACTCGAAGCTGCGGGTCTTCACCACCTCAGACAAGGTTGTTGGTGGAAGCGCGCGCAGCAACGAGGGCACACGGCTGTTGTCGGCGATGTGACCGGCCTGAACGTCGAAGCGAAGAATCTGCACGCCTGCGCTCACGAGATCCCCGGCGCTGTTTCGCACATTGACCTGGGCGTCCTCGGGACCGCGGCCATCGGTCTGGATCAGGCGGTTCACCAGAAACAACTTGGTTCCGGCCGGGTACTGCGAAAAGTCGATCACGATGTCGCCACGTTCGGCCGGCCCCAGCGCTACCTTGTTCATGGTCAGCGGTGCCGGAAGCAGGTTGCCGTCGTTGGCGATGTACTTGAACGACTGATTCACGCCACCCGCTGTGAGGTAGATCTCGTAGAAGCGGGCCAGGCTGGCGTCTAGCAGACGGAACCGGTACTTGCGCCGCTTGACCTGGAAGTACGGCTGAACTTTGCCGTTGACCAGGAACTTGTTGCCAAGCTGCCCTTTCGATTCGAACTGGTCGAAGGCCAGGTAGCCGCCGGAATCGAACTGCTTGTCCTGGATCGCCAGCGGAATGTCGTGGACGCCCACGCCGCTGGGCAGGCGCAGCGCTGCCGGGTTCGGATCGTTCTCATTGCCGGAGTCGATGTGGTCGAACAGCAGATAAAAGCCTGCCAGGCCACGGTAGACGTTGCCGGCCGTGAAGTCCATGCGGTGGTCGTGGTACCAAAGGGTACCCAGGCCTTCTCGCGGATCGCCGTTGGTGGCGTCGTAGCGGTCGTAGCCTGCGTAGCAATTGGGGTAGTGGTGGTCCTTGTAGCCACCGGGGCCATTCAGGGTCGGTCCGCTCTTGGTGGGGCTGTAATAGTCGCCCGTGAATCCGTCGCTTTCCGAGGCGCAGTGCAGGTTGTGCAGATGGGTGGAGATTTCCGGCGATCCGAAACCGCTCGAATTCGCCGGCAATTCGTTGTGAATGCGCACGACGATGGGCTCGCCATAGCGCGCGACGAAGGTCGGCCCTGGCACGATGCCGTCATAGCCCCAGACTTTCTGAGTCGGCAGGGCAGGATGGAACGAATGCCAGCCCTCTCTGACACGCAGGGTGTAGACCTTCTGCGCGGCCCAATTCGACCAGCCCTGGTGCGGCAACCGCCCGCATTCACCATTGGCGGTGTCTGCGTATTCCAGGGGTGGCGGATACAGCGAGCTCTCCGCTGCCTTGGCCGAGTAGACGGGCAGCGCCTCCATGAACGGCGGCGTCGTTGGGCCGGGCGGTGGATCCTTGGCAATTGCCGACGTCAAGCCCAGGCCGGCTGGCAGCGCGGTTGCCGCCGTCGCGGCGACGCCCATCCTGAGTGCATTGCGCCTGGCCAACGGCGACGGTTGGGCGTCTACTTTTCTCATGTTTTTCCTCCCGGACAGTCCTTTTGTTGCCGCAGTGGTTCGCCCACTCTGGTGCATCGTCGAGTCCAGCCTGCACCCCGACATCCGAATCCTTTTCGAGATGCTGCTCTCAGGGCAGTTGGCTCGCTGCGGCAACGATTAAGATCAGTCTAAGGAGTGACCCGGCTCAAGACCATCCTGCGATCGTGGGGGCGGGTGCACCCACAGGGCGCGCAAACTTGGAAGCGGGAGTTCTCCGTGGCGCCGCGGGTCGACGCGGCGGCATTGAACTTTGCGCTGCGGTCCAGGTCAACCCGAGCCTTCGGCGCAGGGCGTGACCATGCAGAGCAAGGTGCAGCAGATCAGCGCCAGGCGTGGCTCAAAGTGCGAAGTGGCCAACAATCGCTGGCACAGTTGGCACCTTGACAGCGTTCATCTTTGTTCACCGGCAGGATTGACGCGATACCTGTGCCACACGGTGTAGGCTTGCGGCTGTTGATCGGTCGATCGCTCGCGATCCTTTGGATGTTGCTGATGAAACGATTCCTGACCCTGTTTGTCTGGCTCGCCTGCGCGATCGGCGCTGGCCCGGCGAGCAGTGCCGATGAGTTCCTTGAGCCCGATGTCGCCTTCAAGCTGTCTGCAAAAGCGCTTGACTCGCTGCGCATCGAAATTCGTTTCGACATCGCGCCGGGCTACTACCTGTACGGAGACAAATTCAGTACTGAAGTGGTTCCGTCCAGCGCCACTGCGGGTGCATTGCAGGTGCCGAAGGGGAAGGTCAAGTTCGATGAAACCTTCCAGAAGGACGTCGAGACGTTCCGTGACAGCGTAGTGTTGACGCTGCCTCTGGTGCAATCCGTGACGGCACCGCTCAAATTGCTGGTCGGAAGTCAGGGCTGCGCGGACAAAGGGCTGTGTTACCCGCCGACTCAACGTGCCTTGCGTGTCGACCCGGCGGTGCCCGGTGCGTTGATGAAAGTCGCGTTGCTCAGTGAGGCACAGTCTGCGGCCTGGACCCCGGGTTCACCGACCGCCCCCACGGTCATGACGGCGGGTTCGACGGAGCCTGCCGTGACGGGGGGCACGACGACCGAACCCATTGACGATTTCGCTTCGGCATTGCGCTCCAAAAACACCTGGGTCATTGCCGGCGTCTTCGTTCTGGCGGGGCTGCTGCTGTCATTGACACCCTGCGTCTTGCCGATGGTCCCGATCCTGTCTTCGATCATCATCGGCCAATCGGGCACGCCGACGCGCTCGCGCGGCTTGCGGCTTGCGCTCGCCTATTCCCTGGGCATGGCGCTTGTCTACACGCTGTTCGGCATGGCGGCCGGCCTGGCCGGTGAAGGGCTGGCGGCTGCACTCCAGAATGCCTGGGTCCTCGGTGCATTTGCATTGCTGCTCGCTGCCTTGTCGCTGTCGATGTTCGGGATGTATGAACTGCAGTTGCCGTCAGCGCTGCAGTCGCGTCTGTCGCAGCTCTCAGGCCGTCTGCAGGGCGGTCAAACCCTGGGTGTGTTCCTGATGGGCGGCCTGTCGGCAGTGATTGTCAGCCCTTGCGTCGCCGCGCCGCTGGCAGGGGCGCTGGTTTACATCAGCCAGACCCGCGATGTCCTGCTCGGCGGCGTGGCACTGTTTGCGATGGCCATGGGCATGAGTGTGTCGTTGTTGCTGGTGGGTCTGTCGGCGGGCGCGGTACTACCCAGGGCGGGCGCCTGGATGGAGCGCATCAAGCACTTTTTTGGATTCATGCTGCTCGGTGTCGCGTTGTGGATGGTGGCACCGGTCCTGCCCGCCTGGGCGACCATGCTCATGCTGGCCGCTCTACTGCTGGCGGGTGCAGTCTACCTGGGTGCGTTTGAGCGCATCGAACCTGGCATGACTCCGCGGCTCGCCGCAACAAAAGGGGCGGGCCTCTTTCTCGCCCTGGTGGCTGCGCTGCAGTTGGCCGGCGCCGCCTCGGGTGGCCGCGAGGTTCTTCAACCTTTGGCGCATTGGGCGGGGTCGTCGGTGGGATCGGCGGCAAGTCTGACGGCCGGGAAGAATGAATTGCACTTCCAACCGGTTTCTGGCCTGCCCGCGCTCGATGCGGCGTTGAAAGGGTCGAGCCGCGTTGTGATGCTTGATTTCTATGCGGACTGGTGTGTGTCGTGCAAGGAGATGGAAGCTTTCACCTTCACCGACCCAGCGGTGAGACAACGGCTTGCCACGATGACGCTGCTGCGCGCCGACGTCACCGCCAATTCAGTCGACGACAAGGCGCTGATGCGGCGCTACGGGCTGTTCGGTCCCCCGGCATTGTTGTTCTTTCAGGGTGGCGGCGAAGAGCTGGGCTCCGCGCGCGTCATTGGCTTTCAGGATGCGCGCACGTTTCTCGACCACCTGAGCCGGCTCGAAGGGCCTGGGGGTGTCAAATTGAGCCAGAAGTAGGTCCGGGTGCCAGGCTCGGCAGGGCTGAATGCCATCGAGCCAGCGCAAGCTGAGCTGTTGCGCTGCGAGCTGGCCAGGAGTTCAGCACTCGACGATATTCACTGCCAACCCACCGCGCGCGGTTTCCTTGTACTTGGTCATCATGTCGGCACCGGTTTCGCGCATTGCCTTGATGACCTTGTCGAGCGACACATGATGCGTGCCGTCGCCGCGCAAGGCCATGCGGGCCGCGTTGATGGCCTTCACCGAGGCGATCGCGTTGCGTTCGATACATGGAATTTGCACCAACCCGCCGACCGGATCGCAGGTCAGGCCGAGGTGATGTTCCATGCCGATTTCTGCGGCGTTCTCGGCTTGCGCCGGTGTGCCGCCCAGCACCGCACACAAGGCGCCGGCGGCCATCGAGCAGGCCACACCGACCTCGCCTTGGCAGCCGACTTCGGCGCCTGAGATCGACGCGTTCTCCTTGTAGAGGATCCCAATCGCCGCGGCCGTGAGCATGAAGTCGATCACGCCGGCGTCGTTCGCCCCCGGCACAAACCGCGTGTAGTAATGCAGCACCGCCGGGATGATGCCAGCGGCGCCATTGGTCGGCGCGGTGACGACACGCCCACCGGCTGCGTTCTCCTCGTTGACCGCGAGTGCATAGAGGTTGACCCAATCCAGCACCTGCAAGGGGTCGCGCAGGGCGGCTTCCGGGTTGGCGCACAACTGTCGGTGAAGGTCCGCGGCGCGCCGTTTCACCTGGAACCCACCCGGCAGCACGCCGGGCGTGGCGCAACCGCGCACGACGCAGGCCTGCATCACGTCCCAGATCTTGAGCAGGCCGGTGTCGATCTCGGCGTCGCTGCGCCAGTGGTTTTCATTGCGGCGCATGATCTGTGCGATGCTGCACTTCTGGCCCGCGCACATTTGAAGAATGTCAGCGCCGCTGCGAAAGGGGTACGGCAGGGCGGTCGCGTCGGGTACCACGGCGCGTTGCAAGGCGCCATCCGCGGCGACCTGATCGCTCACGACAAAGCCACCGCCCACCGAATAGTACGTTCGGGCCGCCAACTCCTGCGCCTGCTCGTCGAAGGCGGCAAAGCGCATGCCGTTTGCGTGGAAGGGCAAGGTTTCGCGCCGATGAAAGATCAGGTCGGTGCGCTCTTCAAAGGCAATGTCATGGCTGCCCAGAAGCATCAGACGCTTGGCAAGACGAATGGCCTCGAGCACGCCTGGAATGACATCGACCTCCACCTGTTCGGGCTCGAAGCCCGCCAAGCCGAGCAGCACCGCCTTGTCGCTGCCGTGGCCCTTGCCCGTCGCACC
The DNA here is from genome assembly GCA_031396425.1 of Rhizobacter sp. Lineage (GTDB taxonomy): Bacteria > Pseudomonadota > Gammaproteobacteria > Burkholderiales > Burkholderiaceae_C > JAEMQF01. The sequence continues at coordinate 9,543 of JANNKS010000272.1, forward strand.
CAGCGAACCGTACAGCTGCGCGTAAACGCGCCGCGTGCGGCTCAACTGGGCGTCGGCCTGGAGGCGCGAAACGAACATGCGCGCCGCCCGCATCGGCCCCACGGTGTGGGAACTGGACGGGCCGATGCCGATCTTGAAAAGGTCGAAGGCCGAAATGGCCATGGTTCAGCTTTCGTAGGTGTTCATCGGCGGGCAGGTGCACGACAGGTTTCGGTCGCCCCACACGTTGTCGACCCGGCCAACCGGCGGCCAGTACTTGGCCCGCCGCAGCGCCGCCACCGGGTACGCGGCCTGCTCGCGGCTGTAGGGGTGCGCCCAGGTGTGGCCCAGCAGCGCCTGCGTCGTGTGCGGAGCGTGCTTGAGCGGGTTGTCGTCACGTGGCCATTCGCCGGTGTCGACTTTGGCGATCTCGGCCCGGATCGCTATCATCGCGTCGCAAAACCGGTCGAGTTCGCGCAGCGATTCGCTTTCGGTGGGCTCGACCATCAGCGTGCCAGCAACCGGAAAACTCAAAGTCGGCGCGTGGAACCCATAGTCGATCAGGCGCTTGGCGACGTCTTCCGCGCTCACGCCGCTCGATTCCTTCAGCGGCCTGAGGTCAAGAATGCACTCGTGGGCCACACCGCCGCCCTTGACGCCAGGAACCTCGCCGCTGAAATGCACCTCATAGTGGCCCGCCAGCCGGGCCGCAATGTAGTTTGCCGACAGAATCGCAGTCTCGGTGGCGGCCTGCAAACCCGGTGCGCCCATCATGCGCATGTACATCCAGCTGATGGGCAACACGGCGGCATTGCCCAGCGGGGCTGCCGAAACGGCCCCGACCTGCTCTGGCCTGTCTGTGCCCGACGAGCGATGGGCCGGCAGGTAGGGCACCAGGTCGGCGGCAACACACACCGGCCCGACGCCCGGCCCGCCGCCGCCGTGTGGAATGCAGAATGTCTTGTGAAGGTTCAGGTGGCTGACGTCGCCCCCGAATTCTCCAGGCGCTGCAAGCCCAACCAGGGCATTCATGTTGGCGCCATCCACATACACCCGGCCGCCGTGACGATGCACCAAGGCACACAGCGCCTTCACCTGGGTGTCAAAGACGCCGTAGGTGGACGGGTAGGTGATCATCACGGCGGCCAGGTTCGGCGCGTGCTGCTCACACTTGGCAGCCAGGTCGGCCATGTCGACATTGCCGGCTTCGTCGCAACGCGTCACCACCACCTGCATTCCCGCCATCTGCGCGCTTGCGGGGTTGGTACCGTGGGCTGACTCCGGAATCAAGCAGATGTTGCGATGCGCCTGGCCCCGTGCTTCGTGCCAGGCCTTGATGACGAGCAGCCCGGCGAATTCCCCCTGTGAGCCGGCGTTGGGCTGCAGGCTCACACCGCTGTAGCCGGTGGCCTGACACAGCCAGGCCTCGAGCTGTTCGCGCAAGGCCTCGTAGCCGGCCAGCTGGTCGCGCGGCGCGAATGGATGGATGTCGGCGAATTCCGGCCAGGTACTGGGAACCATCTCGCTGGTGGCGTTGAGCTTCATCGTGCACGAGCCCAAAGGGATCATGCTGCGGTCCAGCGCCAGGTCCTTGTCGGACAGGCTGCGCAGGTAGCGCAACATTTCTGTCTCGGATTGGTGGCGTTGAAATACTGGGTGCAGCAGGAACGCGCTGGTGCGCACCAGGGCTTGCGGGAACAGCGGCGCGATGCCTTTTTCGAAGTGCAGCCACCATCCCTGGCGGCGCTGCGCCATCTCGGCTTCAGAGGTTGCCGCGCTGATCGGGGCCACCTGCGCCAGACTGCTCCAGAGCGCAGTGATGTCTTCGCGCGTCGTCGTTTCGTCCAGCGTGATGCCGATGTGCTTGGCCGATGTGCGGCGCAGGTTGTAGCCGGCTCGGAGCGCGACCGCTAACGCGGCGTCGGTGCGGTTGGCGGTGTCGACCTGCACGGTATCGAACGTTGGCGCTTCCGACAGCACGAATCCGAGCTGCTTCAGGCCATGCGCCAGGATGGCTGCATAGCTCGCCACCCGATCCGCGATGCGGCGCAGACCCTGCGGCCCGTGATACACGGCGAACATGCTCGCCACAACAGCCGGCAGCACCTGCGCGGTGCAGATATTGCTCGTTGCCTTCTCGCGCCGGATGTGCTGCTCGCGGGTTTGCAGCGCGAGTCGATACGCCGGGTCACCATGCGCGTCGACGCTCACGCCCACCAGGCGCCCGGGCATCGACCGTTTGAACTCGTCCTTGGTGGCCAGATACGCGGCGTGCGGCCCGCCATTGCCCATGGGCATGCCGAAGCGCTGGGTGTTGCCAACGGCAATGTCGGCCCCCATTTCGCCGGGCGGCACCAGCAGTGTCAAGGCAAGCAGGTCGGCAGCGACGATGGCCAACGCACCCTGCGCGTGCAAGTCGCCAATGACAGCGCGAAGGTCGCGAACTGTGCCCGTGACGCCGGGGTACTGAAACAGGGCGGCGAACGCGCCGCTGCCCGGAGCCTGTTCCACCGGGCCGACGAGTACCGTGACGCCCAGCGGCTTGGCCCGCGTGTGCAGCACCTCGAGCGTTTGCGGCAGCACATCATCGGCCACGAAGAATCGTGTTGATCGCGATTTGCCGACGCGCATCGCCAGGGTCATGGCTTCGGCGGCGGCAGTCGCTTCATCGAGCATCGACGCACCCGCAATTGCCAGGCCGGTCAAGTCGCAAACCATGGTCTGGAAATTCACCAGGGCCTCGAGGCGTCCTTGCGAGATTTCTGCCTGGTACGGCGTGTAGGCCGTGTACCAGGCCGGATTCTCGAGCACATTGCGCAGAATGACCTTGGGCGTGTCGGTGCCGTGATAGCCCTGGCCAATGCAGCTCTTGACGACGTGGTTGAGCCTGGCAATGGCCCGGAGTTCATCGAGTGCAGCGGCTTCACCGATGGCATCGGGCAACAGCATCGCGGTGCCGCGCCGTATTCCAGCCGGGATGATGGCCTCGATCAGCGCGCTTCGGCTTGCCACGCCAATCGTGGCAAGCATGTGCCCTTCATCGGCAGGGGTGATGCCGATGTGGCGGGCGTGGAATTCGCTGGCGTCTTCCAGCAGCTTCAGTGGTGTGGTGGATGGCATCGAGACCTAGGCGTGGTGGTTCTGTGCGGGTGCGGTGGCGACAGCCTGACGCAAGCGTCGTCAGGCGTTTTTCACCAGCACGTCGTAGGCCGGGCCGTCCATGAGCTCTTCGAACTCGACCATGTTGCTCACGTGCACCTTGAAAAACCAGCCGTGGCCAAGCGGGTCGGTGTTGGCCAGCGACGGGTCGGCGCGCAGGGTTTCGTTCACTTCCACCACTTCACCGCTGACAGGCATGTAGAGGTCGGCAGCCGCCTTGACGGACTCCACGACACCGGCCACATCGCCCTTCTTGAAGCTGGTCCCGACAGCGGGCAGCTCAACGAAGACGACATCGCCCAGGGCGTCCTGGGCATGGTGGGTGATGCCCACGGTGGCGGCCTCGTGGTCTTCAATATTGATCCACTCGTGGTCAGTGGTGTACATGGTCGTCATGAAACGTCTCCTGGGTGGGGCCCGGCGTCATGAATGCCGGGCAGGGGCTTGAAAATGGTTCGGTGGCGATCGGCTCTCGGCCGGAGGCGGCGCGCGTGCCTAGCCGCGAAAGTAGCGGTGCGGGGTGAAGGGCATTGGGGTCACGCGCATCGGAACAGCCTTGCCTCGTACTTCGGCGTACACCTCATGCCGCTCGATGGCATGGTTAGCGGCGAGGTAGGCCATCGCAATCGGTTGATCCACGGTGGGTGCCAACGTGCCGCTGGTCACCTTGCCCAGGTGGTTACCCCGCGCATCCTGAATCGTCGCACCCTCTCTGACGGGCGTGCGCTCCAGGCCAAGCAGCCCGACGCGCTTGGTGGCGGTGCCGCCGGCAAGCTGAGCCTCGATGACACCTGCGCCGGGGTAGCCGCCAGGGCGTGCACCGCCTGGGCGGCGGCTCTTCTGAATGGCCCAGGACAGGCCCGCCTCGACCGGAGTGGTCTGCGCATTGATGTCGTGTCCGTAAAGGCACATGCCCGCCTCGAGGCGCAGCGTGTCGCGTGCACCCAGACCTGCAGGTTTGACCTCGGCCATGGTGAGCAGGGCGCGCGCCAGGTCGGTGGCTCGTTCGGCAGGCACGGATATCTCGAATCCATCCTCCCCGGTGTAGCCCGAGCGGGTCACGTGGCAGATCGTGCCGAGCAACTCGAAATTCATGCCGGTCATGAAGACGAGGCTGCGAACCGCTGGATTGAGCCTTCCCAGCGCAGCCGCCGCCTGTGGACCTTGCAGCGCCAGCAGCGCCAGGTCGGGCAGCGGCTGCACCGCGCATCGATGGCCAATGTGGGTAACCAGATGCTGAGTGTCGGCCGCATTGCAACTCGCGTTGACGATCAACAGCAGATCGGTTTCGCGCCGGGTGATCATCAGGTCGTCGAGGATGCCTCCGCTCGAATTCGTGAACATCGCGTAGCGTTGTTTGGTGGCGCCAAGAGTCACCACATCGACCGGTACCAGCGATTCCAGGGCGGCCGCGGCATCGTCGCCAGTCAAGCGAATCTGGCCCATGTGCGAGACGTCGAACAGCGCGGCAGCGCCGCGGCAATGTCGGTGTTCGGCGATGATCCCCGCAGGATAGCTTACGGGCATCGAGTAGCCAGCAAAGGCGACCATCCTGGCACCCAGCTGCGTGTGGAGGGAATGCAGCGCAGTGGTCTGCAAAACGGCTTCGGACATGGCGAGGCTCCTGCTGGACTGGGTGGTCGGGCACTCTAAGCATCAGCGCACGATGGCGCCGATCATGCCCCCTCTGTCCGCTCTACCTGAGAGATTTGCGCCGCCGGTTCGCGCCGACGTCGTTTGCCCCTTCGGTGGACCCGCTCGGGGCGGGCCTCTCTCCAGCGAGGAACGCCCTTGCGAGCGTGTGCCAGTCCTTTTGCCTGAGCGTTCGAGCGTTGATGTTTCTCCAATGCTCTGCGCCTTCGGCGGCCTCGAATGCTCGCAGGCTCTCTCCTGGCGACAGGAGTGTAGCAGCGCGCAGCATGCAGGTTTACATGCGGGATTACTGCTGCCGCGTCGGGCCTGGATATCAGCGGCCTCGGATAATCAAGGCTATGACCGGAATCAATGAATGGCTGAAAGTCGAGTCGCTCGACATCGAGGCGCAGGGTGTTGCGCACAATGCCGAAGGCAAGGTCGTCTTTATCGAAGGCGCATTGCCGGGCGAGGAAGTGACGGTCAGCGTATTCCGCAAGAAGAACCAGTGGGAACAGGCCGTGCCGACCGCATGGCGGCGTGAGAGTTCACAGCGCGTCAAGCCGCAATGCCCACACTACGGTACTTGTGGAGGCTGCAAGATGCAGCACCTTCATTTCAGTGCGCAGGTGGCCATCAAACAGCGCGCGCTGGAAGACGCGCTGTGGCACATCGGCAAAGTGCGCCCGGACCAAATGCTCAGGCCGGTCGAAGGCCCAGCGTGGCGCTACCGATATCGCGGCCGGCTGTCGGTGCGATATGTCGAAAAGAAGGGCAAGGTGCTGGTCGGTTTTCATGAGCGCAAGTCGAGTTTTGTCGCCGACATGGACAGCTGCGAAATTCTTCCCGCGGCGTTAAGCGCGATGCTCGTGCCGTTGCGCGAGTTGATCTTCAGCATGGACGAACGCGACAGGCTGCCGCAGATTGAATTTGCCGTCGGGGATGGCAGCGTGGCGTTGGTGTTGCGGCATTTGCAGCCGCTGGCTGCCGCCGACCGCGGCCGGCTGCGTGGTTTCGCGGACAGGTTTGGAGTTCAGTGGTGGTTACAGCCGCAAGGCCCGGCCAGCGTGCACCTGCTCAGCGATGGCGAGGCGTCGTTGAGCTATGCGTTGCCCGAGTTCGGCGTCACGATCGCCTTTTCGCCAACTGACTTCACGCAGGTCAATGCTCAGATCAATCGCCTGCTTGTCGAGCGCGCGGTGCGGCTTCTGGAGGTGAAACCTTCGGACCGCGTGATCGACTGGTTCTGCGGTTTGGGCAATTTCACGTTGCCGCTGGCGAACCTGGCCGCAGAAGTGACCGGGGTCGAAGGCAGCGACGTGCTCGTGAAACGAGCCCAGGCCAACGCGATGCGCAATGGGCTGTCGGGCCGAACCCGGTTCCTCGCAAGCAATCTGTTTGAAATCAAGCCTGCGGCTCTGCTTGAAATGGGCCTAGCCGACCGATGGCTGATCGATCCGCCTCGCGAAGGAGCATTCGCGCTCGTGAAGGCGCTGGTCGATCTTCATGAGGATCCGGCCACACCGCCTGCCTTCGAGCGGCCGCAGCGCATCGTCTACGTCAGCTGCAACCCGGCCACACTGGCGCGTGATGCCGGTCTGTTGGTGCACAAAGCCGGCTACCGCTGTATTGCGGCAGGCGCCATCAACATGTTTCCGCACACGGCGCACGTCGAGAGCATTGCCGTCTTTGAGCGAGATGCGCTTGCTTCGACGATGCTCCAGCCATCCGCATAGGCAGCCCGCAAGGCAAGAGAATGGGGCCCGAAGGCCCCATCTGCTTTTCAGGTGCGAAGTAGTCGATCAGTCGTTGTTGCCACCCGCAAAACCCAACAGAGCGAGCAACGACTGGAACACGTTGTACAAGCTGAGGTACACACCCAGCGTCGCGGTGATGTAGTTCGTTTCCTCGCCGTCCTGGACGCGCTTGAGGTCATAGAGGATGAACGCCGAGAAGATGCCGATGGCCAGGACGGCGATGGTGATCATGAGAGCGCTGGATTGCAGGAAGATATTGGCCAGCCCGGCGACCAGCAACATGATCGCGCCAATGAAGAGCCACTTGCCCATCGCGCTGAGGTCACGCTTGATCACGGACGACAGTGACGCCATGCCCAGGAAGATCAGGCCGGTTCCCGTGAACGCGGTCATGATCAAACCAGCGCCATTCGACAAGCCGAGCACCGCACCGATCAGGCGCGACAGCATCAGGCCCATGAAGAACGTGAATGCCAGCAGAACCGGCACACCTGCTGCCGAGTTCTTCAGCTTTTCGATTGCGAAATGTCAGCACGGTATCGGCCGAGCCGGCGGGCGCGAGCTTGTCATAAATGTCCTTGGCGAACACCGAGACGCGGACCTTGTCGTACAACGGGTTCGCGGCGAGCTTGGCTTCGAATTTGGCGACGGCTTCCTTGGCGCGCTCGCTCGCGGCGGGGTTGGGGCCGGCGGCATAGAACACGCCCTTGTCGCGCAGATAGGGGCCGAGGATTTCGGTGTACCAGCCGGCTGACGGCGAGATCTCGACGACGGTTTGCGTCGGCGTGACGCCGAAGAAGGTTAGCGTTTGCGCGGGGTGGCGATAGGCGTCGCGCGCCTTGTTGGCATCCGACCGCTGCGGGCCGGCGATCACCGCCGTCAACGCCGGATCGACCTTCAGCGCGGCGGGCGCGGCGAGCACGGGGACCGCAAGCAGCGCGGCAAGCGAAAGCGGGAAGAGCAGGCGAGCCATCGGGAATACCTCAATTCAACGGGAGCGGGGTTGCAGTGGTGCCAGTAGATGCTACGCGCGGCGGGCAATTGCAACCGACATGCGGCGCCGCCGACTATGGCAGTCTGCTGCACGGCGCGCGAAATTGCAAATACCACTTTGACTTGTGCATGAGGCCGTTTCTGGACCGCGATACCACCTTGGCCGTGCTGGCCGTCGCTGCCGCGCTGGCGCTGCTGGC
>JANNKS010000294.1:0-2122 GCA_031396425.1 Rhizobacter sp.
CCAGGGCTGCGAATTCCTGATGGACTACCTGAAGACTCAGGCGCCGTTTTGGAAGAAGGAAACCACGCCCGAAGGCGCGCGGTGGGTCGACGCTCGGGTCAGCGACGACGCCGCGTTGCAGCGCTGGGGCATCGAGGCGAACAACGCCGCGTCGAGCCCGCCTGCGGAAGGGGCAGCGTGAGCACGTCCGCGCCCTGGGCGCAGGCCGTCGCCGTGGCCATCGGCGCCGCCTCCGGGGGGCTGTTGCGCTGGGGCACCGGCTGGTGGCTGAACGCCCGCTGGGCCGGCTTTCCGCTCGGCACCCTGGCGGTCAATTGCGTGGGCGGCCTGTTCATCGGCATCGCGCTGGCCTGGTTCGAGCGCACGCCCGATGACCTGTGGCGCGCCCTGTGGGTGACGGGTGTTCTGGGGGGCTTGACGACGTTCTCGGCGTTTTCCGGCGAATCCCTCGTGATGCTGCACCGCGGCCAGTGGCTGCTCGCCCTGCTGCACACGCTGGCGCACGTGGTGGGTGCACTCGCCTGCGCCGCGCTGGGCTATCGGGCAGCTGAGGCGCTGCTGACCTGACAGCCTTCGCCGTTCAGGCATCTGCCTTGACCGGAATCAACATCCGGTCGCCCTGATCGCGCCCGCCAAGCCTTGAAATATCGGCGCCTTGCCCCATCCTCTGATGCAACCGGAGGAACCCTTCATGCGACTCGACAAACTGACCACGCAATTCCAGCAGGCCCTGGCCGATGCCCAGAGCTTGGCACTGACACGTGACAACCCCTACATCGAACCGGTCCATGTGATGCTGGCGATGTTGGCGCAGGCCGAAGGGCCGAAATCGCTGCTCGCTCGTGCGGGCGTGAACACGAGCCGCCTGCAGGCGGCGCTCGATGCCGAGTTCAACAAGCTCCCGCAGGTGCAGGGCGGCGAGCCGGCGCAGGCCGGGCGCGATCTGGGCGTGATCCTCAACGGCGCGGAGAAAGAGGCCACCAAACGCGGCGACCAGTTCATCGCCAGCGAAATGTTCCTGCTCGCGGCGGCCGACAGCAAGACCGCGTTCGGCGCGCTCGTCAAGGAGCACGGCATCACGCGCAAGGCGCTCGAAGCTGCAGTCGATGCGGTGCGTGGTGGTCAGGCGGTCGACAGTGCCGACGCCGAGGGCCAGCGTGAAGCGCTGAAGAAATACACGCTCGACCTGACCGAGCGCGCCAGACTCGGCAAGCTCGACCCGGTGATCGGCCGTGACGACGAAATCCGCCGGGCCATCCAGGTGCTGCAGCGGCGCACCAAGAACAACCCGGTGCTCATCGGCGAGCCCGGCGTGGGCAAAACGGCGATCGTCGAGGGCCTGGCGCAGCGCATCGTTGCAGGCGAGGTGCCCGACACACTGAAGAACAAGCGCGTGCTGGTGCTCGACATGGCGTTGCTTCTGGCCGGTGCCAAGTTCCGCGGCGAGTTCGAAGAGCGGCTGAAATCGGTGCTGAAGGAAGTGGCGCAGGACGAAGGCCGCACGATCGTCTTCATCGACGAGATCCACACGATGGTTGGGGCCGGCAAGGCCGAAGGTGCGATCGACGCGGGCAACATGCTCAAGCCGGCGCTGGCGCGCGGCGAACTGCATTGCATCGGCGCAACGACGCTGAACGAGTACCGAAAGTACGTCGAGAAAGATGCCGCGCTGGAGCGCCGCTTCCAGAAGATCCTGGTCGGCGAGCCCAGCGTTGAAGCGACCATCGCAATCCTGCGCGGGTTGCAGGAGAAGTACGAGGTCCACCACGGCGTGGAGATCACCGACCCGGCGATCGTCGCGGCCGCCGAACTGAGCCACCGCTACATCACCGACCGCTTTCTGCCCGACAAGGCGATCGACCTGATCGACGAAGCGGCGGCCAAGGTCAAGATCGAGATCGACTCCAAGCCCGAGGCGATGGACAAGCTCGACCGGCGCCTGATTCAATTGCAGATCGAGCGCGAAGCAGTGCGGCGCGAGAAGGACGAAGGTTCGCGCAAGCGCTTCGGCCTGATCGAAGAAGAAATCGGCAAGCTGCAGCGCGAAGCGGCGGACCTCGACTAAATCTGGAAATCCGAGAAGGCCGCGGCGCAGGGCTCGGCGCAGGTGAAGGAAGAAATC
>JANNKS010000295.1:0-3620 GCA_031396425.1 Rhizobacter sp.
AAGCTGCACGGCAAGCCGCTCATCGAGTGGCATCTCGAGGCACTGGCGCGCGCCGGCGTGAAGGACGTCGTCATCAACACCGCCTGGCTTGAAGAGCAGATCATCACCGCGCTGGGCCATGGCGCACGTTTCGGGCTGCGCCTTGCCTATTCGTGCGAGGGCCGAGACCATGGCGGCGCGCTGGAGACGGCGGGCGGCCTGAAGAAGGCGCTGCCCTTGCTCACCGCAGGCGGCGACTCCGGTGCGTTCTGGTACCTCGCCGCCGACGCCTACCTGCCCGGGTTCGACTTCGCAGCGCACCGCGTCGAGGCCTTCGAGGCCAGCGCCTTGCTGGGCCAGTTGTGGATGGTGGCCAACCCGCCACAACACCCCGACGGCGACTTCGGCATCGATGCCGACCTGGCCTGCGTGGGCATGCCCGGCGAGCGCTTCACCTGGTCCGGGCTCGCGCTGTTCAAGCCTGCCTTCGTGACCGCCCTGATGGGAGACCTGGCCGTGGGCCAGAAGGCGAAACTGCGCCCCTGCCTGGACGAGGCCATCGCGCAACGCAGGCTCGGTGCGCAACGGCTCGCCACGCCGTGGGCCGACGTGGGCACGCCCGAGCGCCTGGCAGCGTTGAACGCAGCGCCGGCCTGAGCGCAACAGCGCCGCGCATCCAAGAGCCACCGGCCGGGTCGCCCGCACCGGGGCAGAGTGGCCTGCTCACCCGGCAGCCGGCGCCGCACGTTCGCAGCGGTTCACCTCGACCGACACATGCACGAGTTCAACGTGGCCGCGCAGCCGCTCGCGGTACACGCCGGGGGCGAGCGGCACGTCGGCGACGATGCACACGATGGCGGCAAACTGCATCCGCCCCACGCGCCACAGATGGAGGTCGGCCACTTTCGCGTCGCCATCCGATTCGAGCGCACTGCGCATCGTCTGCGTGAGCGGGTGGTCCATCTCGCGGTCGAGCAGCACCTTGGCCGAATCTCGCAGCAGGCCTTGCGCCCACACTGCGATCATCACGGCGCCAAGCACGCCCACCAGCGGGTCGAGCCACCACCAGCCGAGCCACAGCGCCGCCGCCAGCGCGACGATGGCCAGCACCGAGGTCAGCGCATCGGCGAGCACGTGCAGGTATGCGCCGCGCAGGTTCAGGTCCACCGCCTGGGCCGGCCGTTGTGACGCGGCTTCGCCCTGCGACAGCGTCATGTCGGGCGAACCGTGATCGCAGGCTTGACCCTTGTCGTGTTCATGTCCACGTCCACGTCCATGTCCATGTCCATGATCGTGATCGTGGACCGGTCCATGGCCTTGGCTGTGCCCGTGCAACCCCATCTGCCCAGGGCCCTCGTGCGAGTGCCCGCCCACGCCGCCGTGCAACAGCCAGGCCGAGACGAGATTCACGACGAGGCCAATGCAGGCCACCACCAACGCGGTCTGCGCCGACAGCGGCTCGGCACGCCAGAGCCGAAGTGCCGACTCGACCCCGATGCCGATCGCGATGATCGCCAGCACCAACGCGCTCGCAAAGCCGCCGAGCACCTCGATCTTCCAGGTGCCGAAGGCATAGCGCGAATCGTCGGCGTGCACGCGCGCAAGCGCATAGGCCAGTGCAGCCACGCCCAGTGCCAGCGCATGAGTACCCATGTGCCAGCCGTCGGCGAGCAGCGCCATCGAGCCGCTCCACCAGCCCACCGCCACTTCCAGCACCATCGTCACGAGCGTCAGCGCCAACACCCAGCGGGTGCGGGTTTCGCCCTGCCGGTTGCCCGCGTCGAAGCGGTGGCTGTGGCGCCAGGGTTCGAGGTCGTGGGTGTGAGCGTTCATGCGCGGCAAACCTTGCTGGCGAAACTTGCGGGCGAAGCGGTGGTTGCACCGCAGGCTGAGGCATCTTAGCCACACTCGGCGCCACGCAATGCACGCAAATGCGTTCCAGGCCACAGCCCCAAAACGCCCCGGCGCCAGCCCCCTTCCCCTGCGGTGAAGTTGTTGCTACCGTAGCAAAGTCATGGATTCTTCTCAGCAAACTGCCAAGTGGGCGCTAGCCCTCGGCGCCTGCGCAGCGCCGGGTTGGGCGGTGGCCGCACCCGCTGCGAGCCTGACCAGCACGCTGGTGCAACTGCCGCTGATGCTGGCGCTGGCGATCGGCGCGCACGTGCTGCTCGGGCGCATCGCGAAATGGCTGGCGGGTGCGATCTCTCCGCTCGCCACCGGCGAGGAAGAGGCGGTGCGTTACCAGCGCGACGTGTACGGCAGCGTCGAGCGCGAGGTGCTCGAAGTGGTGGGGGTGGTGCTCGCCGGCGGTGTGCTGTTGTGGCTGGGCTCGACTTTCGCGCCGCGCTGGCTCATCCATTTCGGCGTGGTCCTGGTGTTGGCCGCCGTCGTGCTGGACCTGCTGCGCTGGGAACGCGCCTCGGCGAGCGCCAACTTCGTCTGGTTCCAGCGCGGCCTGACGCGCAAGGTGCACCAGGTCGCGATCGAAAACGTGCACGACGTGTCGGTGCAGGAAGAAGACACGCGCGGCTTCACGCTGCGCCACGCCACCCACAACCGCATGTGCCGGGTGCACCTGCGCCTGAAAGACAAGACCATCGTGTCGCTGCCGCGCACCGATGCGCACCGCCTGCTCGACGACGTCGAAACCCTCGCCAACCATGTACGGGCACGTCAGCAGATGATGGGCGAGCACGACAAGCTCAACCGCGCCGGGCGCGACTCGGGTGTGACCACCCAGGCTCCGGGCCGGGTGCTGACCGACGAAGAGCGCGAGATGCGCCGCGAACTGAAGCGCTTGCGCAGCCAAGCGCTGGCGCCCGACGTACCGCCGGCGGTGAAGCCGGCCATGCCCGCCGCCACCGACCCGGCCCGCGACGATTGAACTCAGGTGGCCCGGCGCGCGCCTGCGCCGAGCCGTGTACGGGCCACCGCGGTGCCGGCCCGGTGGCCCTGAAAGAACGCCTCTTCGAATACCGAATAGCCCGACAGGTCGCTGTGGGCGAACTGCACCCGACTGTTCAGTCTGCTCAACGCCTGCAGGGAGGCGTGGCTGCGCACGCCGGGCGACGGAATCGCCATCGCGTGGCCATAGCGCATCAGGTCGATTCGCGCGATGCGCGTGTGAATGTCGGGGTGCGCATGGGCCAGCTCCTGGACGACGGCGCCCGCCCAGACCGACCAGGGCTCGCTCAACAGACGCGCGCGCTGCTGGCGCAGTTCGGTCGCTGAGTTTCCGCCCAGCGCCCAATAGGCCGTCAGCACCGTCGGGCCGGCAAACGGCCGCATGCTCTGGTGCATCGCGTCGACGTAGCCCAGCGTCGGACGGTCCATCATCACGTTGTCCCACGCCGGCGCCGCACCGCCCCGGTCCACCAGCGGCGCCGTGAGTTGCACGTTCGCGACCAGCCATGGCGCGTGGTGCAACACGGCCACCGCCGCTTCGAGCGCGCCAGGCGGGGCGGCCAGCAGATGCGCTGCCACGAACAGCGGAATGGCCAGCACCACCTGGCCTGCGGTCCAGGTCTGAGTGGCCTGCGTCGCGGCGTTCCAGAACTCGACCTGCACCTCAAGCCGACCATCGCGGTCATGGGTTTCGGGGTGGCCCTCGCCCTGGGCTTTGCCGCCGGCTTCGTGCCCGC
>JANNKS010000336.1:0-4977 GCA_031396425.1 Rhizobacter sp.
GCTTGAAATGATCCAGGTCGACGAACAGAACGGCCAACTGCTGGCCCTGGCGCTCGGCGTCGGCAAGGCCCTTGTGCAACTGCTCGGTGAAGAGCAAGCGGTTCGGCAGCCCGGTGAGGGTGTCGAAATAGGCCAGGCGCCGGATCTGCTCTTCAGTGTCCTTGCGCCTTGTGATGTCATGCACCGCACCGGCCAGCTGCAGCGCACCGCCCGCGGCATCGTATTCGATCACCTCGACCTGCTGATGCACATGACGCAGACCGCCGTCCGACTGGACGATACGGTGTTCGATCGCGAACGCGTCGCCATTCACGATCGCGCGCTCACACGCCTGGCGAACGCGGTCGGCGTCCTCGGGGTGAACGGTGGCGAGGAAACCGTCGCCCTGCAGCGACGTGTCGGGCGCGTCATGTCCGAAGATACGCCACGCCTGTTCGGACGGCACGACCCGGTCTTGCCGCACGTCCCAGACCCAGTCACCCATCTCGCCGATGCGTTGCGCATTCGACAGGCGCCGCTGGTTCTGGTTCAGGTCGTTGATCGCCGAGCTGGCACGCAACATGTAGCGCACCCGGTGCGCGAGGATGGGCCAGTTGATCGGTTTGGTGATGAAGTCGGTGGCGCCGACCTCGAATGCACGCTCGATCGACTTGACATCGTCCAGGCCGGTCATCATCACCACCGGAACCCTCCCACCGCCGGGCAGCTTGCGCAGCTCGGCACAGGCGGTGAAACCATCCATCACCGGCATGCTGACGTCCATCAGCACCAGGTCGGGCAAGGCTGCGCGCATCGCGTCGAGTGCCTGCTGTCCGTCTTCCGCCTCGCTGACCTCGAAGCCGGCTTTTTTCAGCGTGGCGCGCGTCAAACGGCGACCACCGGCATCGTCGTCCACCACCAACACCCGCCCGTTCACGGTCATGGGGCAATCTCCGGGCTGTGCGCTGGGGTCATTGCGGTGGTGGCATTGCGGCGGCTCATGCGGGTTGCCCCATCTCAGCCAACAACAGCGGCCGGATCATCTCGAACTGTTTTTCGATCGCGCGCACCAGGTCGACGGCGCCATTCAACTCGCCCGACTTGCCCTGCCGTTCGAGCAGCCGACACAGTTCGCCAAGCTGGCTCGCGCCCACGTTCTGGCTCGCCGATTTGAAGGCGTGCGCCACGCGGTCAAGTTCGGTGGCGTCGCGTTTTTCCAGCGCAGCCTGCAGGCGCGCGATGTGCCGCCCGGCCTCGTCGAGGTAGATGCCGATCACATCGACCAGGATCGACGTGCCGCCGTCATCGTCGAGCGCACGAATATTGGCGAGCGCCTTCTGATCGAGCGAGACGGCGCCGGGCAATGGTGCCGGCGCGCTCGGGTGTGGCAGCTCGGCAGGTGTGGTGAGCGGCGCCTCGGCTCCGGCCTCGACCAGGTGCGCAGGAAGCCAGCGCGCCATGATCGAGCCAAGCTGACGGCGCGAATAGGGCTTGGCAAGGTGATCGTCCATGCCCGCGGCGCGGCAGGTGTCGGCGTCGCCGACCAGGGCGTTGGCTGTCAAGGCGACGATCGGAATTCGCCCCGGCGTCGGTTGGGCCTGCTCCCAGGCGCGGATTTCACGCGTCGCGACGTAGCCGTCCATCACCGGCATCTGGCAATCCATCAGCACGATGTCGTAGCCGCCGCGCTGCACCGCCAGCAAGGCCTCCTGGCCATTGGGCACGATCTCGAAGTCGCAGCCCAGCGACTTGAGCATGTTGCGCGCAACGAACTGGTTAACGCCGTTGTCTTCGGCCATCAGCACCCGACCGAGAATGCGCGCCGTGGGGGCGGCCACCGGCAGCGGCGCGTCGCACTCCGAGGTTCCCCCAAGGGCCATCGAGAGCGCGCGGTAAAACTCATGGCGTCGCACCGGCTTGGACAGGTAGGCGCTGACACCGGCTTCGCGGGCTCGCGCCATTTCGTCGGTCGAATGCAGCGAAGTCACCAGCACCATCGGCAACGAACGCAACGCCGGGTCGGCGCGCACCGCCGCGGCAAACTGCAGGCCGTCCATCCCGGGCATCTTCATGTCGACGATGGCCAGTTCGAACGGGTCACCGGCGCGCCGCGCCTGATGCAGTATCTCGAGAGCGGAGGCACCACCAAACGTCGACGTGCAACGCATGCCGCCGGCGACCGCATGGTGCACCAGGATTTCCGCATTCGTCGCGTTGTCATCGATGACGATCGCGCGCCGGCCCTTCAGTTCGCCGGGGTGGGCGATCAACGGCACGCTGGTCGCCGTGGTCAGCGGCAGGCTGAACCAGAACGTCGAGCCCTTGCCTTCGACACTGTCCAGTCCAATGCGCCCGCCCATCAATTCCACCAGGTGGCGGCTGATCGCCAGCCCCAATCCGGATCCGCCGAAACGCCGCGTTGTCGAACCGTCGGCCTGCGCAAACGCGGTGAACAGACGCGTGCGCGCCTCTTCGGAGATGCCAATACCGGTGTCACGCACATTCACCTGGATGCGGTCGGGCGCGGCCAGCTTCACATCGACCACGACTTCGCCGGTTTCGGTGAACTTCACCGCGTTGGCGACCAGATTCGTCAACACCTGCCGGAAGCGGAATGGATCTCCACTCATCGCCGCCGGCAGCCGCTCGTCGATGCGGCAGGCAAGCTCGAGCCGTTTGCCATGCGCACGGGGCGCCATCAGTTGCACGACGTCTTCGACCGACTGGTAGAGGTCAAAGTCGAGCGACTCCATCTCGAGCTTGCCAGCCTCGATCTTGGAGAAATCGAGGATGTCGTTGATGATCGACAGCAGCGACTCGCCCGAACTGCGCACCGTTTCCAGGAAGCCACGCTGCTGCGCGTTGAGCGGCGTTTCCAGCAGCAGTTCGGTCAGGCCCAGCACGCCGTTCATCGGCGTGCGGATTTCGTGGCTCATGTTGGCCAGAAACTCCGACTTGGCCTTGCTGGCGTTTTCCGCCGCGGCCTTCGCGGCACGCAATTCGTTCTCGCTGTTGCGCAGCGCCTGCTCGGCCAACGCGCGCTGGGTGGTGTCGAAGAACACCGTGTAGACGCCCGCGATATCGCCGTTGCCGTTGACGTCGGGGACGTGGCGGCCCGAATGCCAGACGGCATTCCCGGTGCGATCCGAGCGCTGCCGCTCCAGCGGCACCGAGTCGCCAGCCAGGGCCGCCGAGAGTTGCGGCTCGATGTTGGCCCAGACCTTGTCGCCAACGACCTCGCGCACCTGTTTGCCCGCCACTTCGGCATCGGTCTTGCCCAGCCACGCTTCCTGGGCCCGGTTGATGTAGCGATAGCGGAATTCGGCATCGATATAAGACACGGTGACCGGTATCTGGTCCATGATCGTGCGCATGCGCCGCTCCGATCTTTGGGCGTGGTCCAGCGCACGCTGTTCGTCAGAGACGTCGAGCGCGTACAACTGGCAACCGACAATCACGCCTTCTTCATTCGTTTCCGGCAGCAGTTCGATCTGCAGGGTCTGCAACGATTGATCGGCCTGCAAGGCTGAAAAGCGAAGCCGTTGCACGCCGCCGGCCAGCGCGGCGTCGACACCGAGCCGCAGCTTGGGGCCGTTCACAGCGCCGAACGCCTCATCGATCGGCCGCCCGACAATGTCTTCCGCGCCGCTGAACAGCCAGCTCGCCAGCGCCGGGCTGACCTGGGTACAGCGCCGCTGCGCGTCGACCATCGCAACCATGCCGAGCAGGCGTGGCAGCGCGGCCTCAGATTTCACGCTGGCCTTGTCGGGGCTTGCCGTCTGGGTTGCATCAGGGTCGAGCGCCGGTGGGGCGCGCAGAAGTCGCGCGGTGGACAACAATGCCAACAGTGCGAACACCGAAGCGGGCACTCTCGACAGGCCGTCGGACAATACGACGACGCCAAAGTCAACCGCCAGAGCCACCAGCAGGAACGAGGCCAGCAGCAGCGTCACCCAAGGTTGGCCGAGCCAATCCGCCCGATTCGGTTTCATGCCTTGCACCCTGCTGAGCTGCGCTCGGCGAGCGCGGTGAGATCAAAATGAGCGAGCTGACCGTTCGAGATGTCCTGCCGGCCACGCAGCCCGAGCAGTTCGCCAAGTGCTCGTGCGACGCCTTTGCTGCCCACCAGCAACGGCTGGTCGTCCAGGCGAGGCAACAGGCTTTCGACGGCACCGCCGATGCGTTCCAGGAAATCGGCGTTTGATTCGCCACCCGGCGGCGTCACGCCAGCGACGAGCGCGGCCTGAGTCTGCGCCACCGAACGCAGGTTCCATTCGCCCAGACTGCGCTCGGCGAATGCGGGTTCGATCACCACGTCGACGTTGTGCAACAGGCGGCTGATGATCTCGGCGGTTTCACGTGTGCGCCGCAGCGCGCTGGTGACAATCACGCCGACGGGCAGACGCAGCTCGCGGATGCGCAGTCCGGCCTCGGCTGCCTGGCGACGGCCGAAGTCGGTCAGCGGCACGTCCAGATCGCCCCCGCAGCGCAAGCCGGCGAGGTTGGCCTCGGTGGCGCCATGGCGAACGAACACCAGATGGCGCGACGGCGGTTGTTGGGGATGGGTTCGCATCGTCTTTGCCTTCAACGCAGCGCGTTCATCGGCGCAAAACTCAGCGGCGCCCCGGGCAGCGGTTCGCGCGGCGGAGCGTGCAGCACAGACCACTCCACCTGCGCGTATCCGGAGCGATCGAGCCAGTCGCGGATGAACAAGATCTGGTTGCGGTCGGCCAGCAGCGGAGCATGGCCGGTGTCGGGCAGGTGCATCAACGTCATCTCCTTGCCGCGCGCCATGCGGCGCATCGCCGGCTCGAACAACACGTCGGACTGCATGCCGTGAATCAACAGCACCGGGCAGCGCACCTTCTTCCACAGGTCCCACTGCTGCAGGCTCTTCTTCGAGTCACGCCGGTACGCCTGCAGTGCGCGCACGTCGTGCCGATAGACGCGCCCGCCTTCTTCGTCGGACCAGCGGGTCTGGTGAAACGTCAGGTTGAA
>JANNKS010000393.1:0-6841 GCA_031396425.1 Rhizobacter sp.
GAATTCCGGCCGGAATTCCACGGGTCGCCGGTGCGGCCAGCGGCGCACCGTACGACGGATTCTCGACGAGCGTCGCTTCGGCCGCAGCCTCGGGGGCTGCGCCGGCGTTCGCAGCAAGATTCCCCGCGCCGCCGACGGCCTGGCCCGCCGTTGGGTCGTCGAGCGACACATCGAGCTCGGCAGGCTCGGCCCTGCTCACCACTTCGGTCAGCGTGGGCACGCGCAACGCCGTCAACGGACGATCAACGTTCATCGCTCACCTCATGTCGTGTGATTGCGTAGCCGCGGCCGGTGTAATGTTTCCAGCGGTCCCGCCCGGCTTGGCGATCTTCGTCGCCGAGCGAAACAATTTCAATCATGCGCTCGAAACTCTCGAAGCCCTGCGGCATCTCCAGCCCCAGGTTGAGCGCGACGCTGCGCTGCGGTGCATCGGCCAACTGCTCGACCAGCCAGATCGGCGTGGGCAGCAGCCGCTGGGGCGGGGTCGAACCGGGCGGCAGCCGCACATGCGGTACGAAGTCATTCGGCTCGAAGGTCCACAACGCCTTGTCAAGTTTGGCCAGCGTCTCGCTCCCGGCTGTGACGGCCACGCGCGCCCCCTGGCGGGTCGCCTTGCGCAGCAGCCGGCAGGCGTAGGCCAGACGATCGGGCACGTTGAAATGAAACGTCACCTCGGTCATGGCAGGGGCGCCTGAGGCAATCTGCTTCGGTGCGACGAGTGCGCTGCTTCAGCCGGCGCGGGCCAGCACGAAGTGCGTCAGCAGCGCCACCGGCCGCCCGGTCGCCCCTTTGGCCGCGCCCGACTTCCACGCCGTGCCGGCGATGTCGAGGTGCGCCCACGGATACTTCTTCGTGAAGCGGCGCAGGAACATCGCCGCCGTGATCGCACCGCCGGCGCGCCCGCCGATGTTGGCCATGTCGGCGAAGTTGCTCTTCAGGCCCTCGTCGTACTCCTCGTCAAGCGGCATGCGCCAGCAGGGGTCGAGCGCCGCCTGACTCGCGCTGAGCATCTGCTCGGCGACCTTGTCATCGGCCGTGAACAGGCCCGAATGATGGTGACCCAGTGCCACCACACACGCCCCTGTCAGGGTGGCGATGTCGACCACCACGGCCGGCTTGAAGCGCTCGGCATAGGTCAGCGCGTCGCACAGGATCAGGCGCCCTTCGGCATCCGTGTTGAGGATTTCGATCGTCTGGCCGGACATGCTGGTCACCACATCACCCGGCTTCACGGCACCGCCACCCGGCATGTTTTCACAGCTCGGAATGATCACCACCAGATTCAATTTGGGTTTCAGCTGGGCGACCGCCCGCAGCGTTCCCAAGGCGCTGGCGGCACCGCCCATGTCGTACTTCATCTCGTCCATCTCGCCCGAGGGTTTGATCGAGATGCCCCCGGTGTCGAACGTGATGCCCTTGCCCACCAGCACCACCGGCGCCACGCCGGGCGCGGCACCGTTGTAGCGGGCGACGATGAAGCGCAACGGCTCATGCGAGCCTTGCGCGACGGCCAGGAACGAGCCCATGCCGAGTTTTTCGACGTCCTTGCGATTCAGGACCTCGACCTTGCAGCCGTGTTCCTTGCCGAGTTTCTTGGCCTGGCCGGCCAGGTAGCTCGGCGTGCAATGGTTGCCCGGACGGTTTGCGCACTCGCGCGCCATCAGCACGCCGCCTGCGATCGCCTCGCCACGGCTCAGACCCGTCGTCACCGCCTTCGCGTCGGCCTTGCGGCACAGCACGGTCACCTTGCCCAGCGCACCGGCCGCGGGCGCACTCGGTTTCGTGTGCCGGTAGACGTAGGTGGCGTCGTGCACTGCGGCCACCACCATTTCGGCATGGCCGGCACCGAGCTCACCGTCCCCCGCCAGACTGACCGCAATGTGTTTGGCGCCGCCCTCCTTGAGCAGTGCCAGGCCCTTGGCCAGCGCGGTCCGAAACGCCTTGGTGCCGTCACCGCCGGCCACCGAAAACACCACCCGTGGCGCCTTCACGCCAGCCGGTCGATGCAGATAAAGCGTCTTGCCGGCCTTGAGCACCAGGTCGCCTTGAGCCACCGCGTCCTTCAGGGCGGTCGCGAGCGGGGCTGCCAGCGTCTTGTCGATCACGTCGCCGACGAGCACCAGCAACAACGCGTCGCAGGCCACCGAGGCCAGCGCGTCGACGGCCGTGATTTGATGACGAAAGTCCATAATCGCGATTCCTCTAGACAAGGCGGCGATGTTATTCGATTCCACCCTGCGCAAAGACCTCGCGCGCAGCTTCGGTGCCACGCTGGTGATCATCCTCACCATCGTGATCACGATGTTCCTGATCCGCACCCTTGGCCAGGCCGCCCTGGGCCGGGTCGCGCCACAGGACGTGGTGCTGCTGCTGGGCTATGTCGCGCTAGCGCACCTGCCCACGATGCTCGCGCTGTCGTTGTTCATCTCGATCGTGGCGACTCTCGGGCGCATGTACCGTGACAGCGAAATGGCGATCTGGTTCGCCAGCGGCGTGAGCCTGACGCGTTTCGTTCGGCCGGTGCTGCGCATGAGCTGGGTGGTGCTGGTGGTGGTGGCCCTGCTCGCCTTGTTCGTCTGGCCGTGGGTGAACCAGCGCAGCGTCGAGATCAGGGAGCGCTTCGAGCGCCGCTCTGATCTTTCGCGTGTCGCGCCGGGGCAGTTTCAGAGTTCGCGCGATGGCAATCGGGTGTTCTTCATCGAGCGCGATTCGCAGGACGGCCGCATCGGCCGCAACGTGTTCATCCTCACGACCTCGCCGCGCAGCGAGTCGGTGACCTCAGCGCGCAGCGGCCGCATCGAGATCGACAACGATGAGCGCTACCTGGTGCTCGATGCCGGCCAGAACAACGAACAGAACCTGCGCGACGGCAGCAAGACATTGTCGAGCTTCGAGAGCTACCGTGTGCTGGCCGGCGAACGCGTGCTGTCCAGCATCGACAACCTGCCGCCCAAGGCCAGACGCAGCATCGACCTGTTGCGCCAGCCCACCCCGGCCCACCAGGGTGAACTGGTGTGGCGCCTGGGCATCGTGCTGGGCAGCGCCAACATGCTGCTGCTGGCGATCGGCGTCGCGGCCACCAACCCGCGCCGCCCGAGCAACTGGAACGTGTTGTTCGCGCTGCTGACCTTCGTCGTCTACTACAACGTCATCAACCTGTCGCAGGCCTGGGTGTCGACCGCCAAATTGGGCATGGGAACGGCATTGGTGGCCATCCATGGCAGCGCGTTCGGGGCGGCATGGCTGCTGCTGTGGTGGCGCGACAGCACGAACCGCCGCGGCGGCTGGCGTCGGGCGATGCTGGTGCGCGCGAACCGGCCATGAAGACGGTGCGCCGGCTCTTCTACGCCGACGTGGTGACGTCGGTGCTGTTCGTCGCTCTCGCGTTTCTGTCGCTGTTCTTCTTCATCGACTTCGTCGAAGAGCTGGCCGACATCGGCAAGGGCGGCTACAGCGCCTTGCACGCAACCCTCTATTCGGTGCTGCAGCTGCCCGGGCATCTGTACGAACTGTCGCCGATCGCGGTGCTGATCGGCACCATCTATGCGCTGGCACGGCTCGCGCAATCGTCGGAATACACGATCCTGCGCACCGGTGGGTTGGGGCCGGGCCGGGCGCTGGCGCTGCTGGCCAGCCTGGGCCTGATGTTCGGCGTCGTGACCTATATCGTCGGCGACCACATTGCGCCGTTCACGGAACGCCAGGCGACGCTGCTGAAGGCGCACTTTCGGGGCGGCATCGGCCTTTCGCGGTCCGGCGCCTGGCTGAAAGACCATGCGTCCACCGCGCAGGGCGAACGCAGCTACTCCATCAACGTGGGCTCGGCGCCGGTGGCCTCGACGATGCGCAACGTGCGCATCTTCGAGTTCGATGCCGATGGCCGCCTGCTCACCCGCATCGCCGCGGCGAGCGCGCAGATCGGCGACGACGCGACCTGGGCGCTGACCGACGTGCGTGTGACGCGCTGGAGCGAAGTGAACGCGCTGGCGGTGCCGCACCTTCAGGAACAGCAGCTCGCCCGCATGGACTGGCCGAGCACGCTGACCGCGGGGGTGGTCGCCGCCGCGCTGCTGCCGGTGAGCAACATGTCGACGCTGGAACTGTTCCGCTACATCGCGCACCTGGACGACAACGAACAATCGGCACAGCGCTACCAGATCCAGTTCTGGAAGCGTGCGCTGTATCCGTTCTCGTGCCTGGTGATGGTGGGGCTGGCGCTGCCGTTCGCCTACATGCAGGCGCGCGCCGGCAGCGTCAGCCTGAAGGTGTTCGGCGGCATCATGCTGGGCATCAGTTTCGTGCTGCAGAACAACCTGGCCGGCCACCTCGGCCTGCTGCGCAACTGGACCCCCTGGATCGTCGCGGCCACGCCGAACGCGATCTACCTGCTGCTGTAGCTGGCGGCGTTTGCCTGGCTGGTGCGCTACCGATGAAACATGCCCTGCTGCTGCTCGCCCATGGCGCCCGCGACCCGCGCTGGGCGGCGCCCTTCGAAGACATGGCCGAGCGCCTGCGCGCGCTCGCTCCAGGCGCCACTGTGCGGCTGAGCTACCTCGATTTCATCGCGCCCGACCTCAAGTCGGCAGGCGCCGAACTGGCCGGTTCAGGCCATCACAGGGTCGACGTGCTGCCGCTTTTCCTGGGCAGCGGTGGCCATGTGCGCAACGACGTGCCGCGCCTGATGCAGGAGCTGGCCGCGGAACATCCGCACATCGTCTGGCAGACCCATGCGACGATCGGCGAAGTCAGCGCGGTGATCGATGCGATGGCGCGCGCCTGCCTGGCCAGCGTGTTCGCCGCAGTGGGCAACCAGGGTCTGGGCGGCGGCCCAGCCGCGGCGCGGGACGAGGCCGCATGAACCTGCACCAGTTCCGCTTCGTCCAGGAGGCGGTGCGTCGCGAACTCAACCTGACCGAAACGGCAAAGGCCCTGTTCACCTCGCAACCCGGTGTGTCGAAGGCGATTCTCGAACTCGAACGCGAACTCGGCATCGACATCTTCACCCGCCACGGCAAACGGCTGCGCAAGGTCACCGAGCCAGGCCAGCAGGTGCTCAAGGCGATCGAGGTCATTCTTCGCGAGGTCGGCAACCTCAAGCGCATCGGCGAAGAGTATTCGCGCCAGGACGCCGGCACCCTGTCGATCGCCACCACGCACAGCCAGGCGCGCTACTTCCTGCCCGGGCCGGTGGCGCAGCTGCGCCAGCGATTCCCGGCGGTGAACATCAGCCTGCATCAGGGTTCGCCCAGCCAGGTGGCGCGCATGGTGCTCGACGAGGTGGCCGACCTGGGCCTCGCCACCGAATCGCTCGACCACATCGACGAACTCGTCAGCCTGCCCTGCTACGACTGGCAGCACGCGGCCGTGATGCCGCTGGACCATCCGCTCGCGCAGATCGAGCGCATTTCACTGGAAGACCTGGCGGCGCAGCCGCTGGTGTCGTACCACCCGTCGTTCAGCGGCCGAACCCGGATCGACACCGCTTTCGCCGCGCGGCGCCTGAAACCGAACGTCGTGCTCGAGGCGATCGACGCCGACGTGATCAAGACCTATGTGCGCCTGGGCCTGGGGGTGGGCATCGTTGCTGAACTGGCGGTGCGCGACGAACTCACGCCCGACCTGACGTGGCGCCCGCTGGGCCACCTGTTCGGCCGCAACATCACGCGCATCGCGTTCCGGCGCGGTGCCTACTTGCGAAACTTCGTCTACAGCTTCACCGAAATGCTGTCCGACCGGCTCACGCCCGCGCTGATCGCCAAGGCCATCAGCGGTGAAACGCACGACTATCAACTCTGAATCACCTTCGCCATGAATCGCGCTGCCCCGACCACGCCCACCGTTCCGAGCCGCCTGCCGCAGGTGGGCACCACCATCTTCACCGTGATGTCGGCGTTGGCGCAGGAGCATGGCGCCGTCAACCTGGGCCAGGGTTTCCCCGATTTCGACTGCGACGGCGAACTGCTCGATGCGGTGAACGCGGCGATGCGCGCCGGGCTGAACCAGTATCCGCCGATGAGCGGCTTGCCCGCGCTGCGCGAGGCAGTGGCCGCAAAGATCGAAGCGCTGTACGGACGCGCCTACGACCCGGGCCGCGAAATCACGATCACGGCCGGTGCAACGCAGGCCATCCTGACTGCCGTCCTGTCGATCGTGCACCCCGGCGACGAAGTGATCGTGCTCGACCCCTGCTACGACAGCTACGAGCCGAACATCATCCTGGCCGGCGGCACCGCTGTGCACGTGCCACTGGTTGCCGGATCGTTCAAACCTGACTTCGCCGCCATCGCCGCGGCCATCACGCCGCGCACGCGGGCCATGATCATCAACTCACCGCACAACCCCAGCGCGACCGTCTGGTCGGCGGCCGACATGCAGCAACTGGCCGGCCTGCTGCGGCCCACCGACATCGTGCTGATTTCCGACGAGGTTTACGAACACATGGTGTTCGACGGTGAGCTGCACCAGAGCGTGGCGCGCCACCCTGAACTGGCGGCGCGCAGCATCGTGATTTCGAGCTTCGGCAAGACCTACCACGTCACCGGCTGGAAGGTCGGCTACGCCGCCGCACCGGCGCCATTGATGGCGGAGTTCCGCAAGGTGCACCAGTTCAACGTGTTCACCGTCAACACGCCGATGCAGCACGGCCTGGCCCACTTCATGGCCGAGCCGGCCCACCACAACGGCCTGGCGGCGTTCTACCAGCGCAAGCGCGACCTCTTTCGCGCCGGCCTGGCGAGCACGCGCCTGCGACTGCTGCCCAGCCAGGGCAGCTACTTCCAGTGCGTCGACTATTCCGCCGTCAGCGACCTGCCTGAAGAGGCCTTTTGCCGATGGCTCACCA
>JANNKS010000433.1:0-3489 GCA_031396425.1 Rhizobacter sp.
GGCTGCCGCTCGACATCCTGCGCAACCAGCCCGGGCCGGACGCCAACTGGGAAGTCACGTCCGACAGCCTGGCGCTCGACCTGGCACGCCAGCTCAACGCCGAGCGGCTGGTGCTGGTCAAAGCGTGTGCGATCGACCCGAACGCAAGCCTCGCTGAGTTGCGCGAACTGGGTGTGCTCGACCAGCGTTTCCCCAGCTGGGCCAGCCATGCAGCGCTGCCGATCGATCTGCTGCAAAGCAGCGAGCTGGCGCGCATGCGTTCGATGTTGCTGGGCGACTTGCGCACCCTGTCGCTTTGAGTCGGCCCACCCTGTCGCAGGGCGCGCCCCGGGCTGCCGCCCTGGGGCGCAGCGCGCGCGCCGGCGTCGCGAGCTCAGGCGGCGATCTGGGTCTGGCGCATCGTCGCGACCAGGGTTTGCAGGCATCCTGCGTCCAGCGCCCCGCTGCGCTCGGTGGCACAAACCGCGCTGCGAAAGCCGGCGAAGTCGGGTTCCAGCCTGGCCAGCGCGCCGGCGTGGTTCTGCCGAAGCGCACCCGCCAGCCCGACCAGCGCACCGCTGGCGCGCACCTCGCTGACGAACCGCTCGAGCTCGGGCAAGGTCAAGGCGTCGAACAGGCTGCCGCAGAGCTTGTTGGCGGTGTCGAGCATCAGCGCCGGAAAGCCCAGGCCGATGGCGTGGGCAAGCAAATGAGTGTCGAGGCCACGATCGGCAATGAAGACCGGCACGATGGCTGGCCCACAGCCGGCCAGCGCATCCAGAACGGCCGGTGCCGCGGCATCACGTTCAATGCCCACTTTCACATAGTCGACGCCGCAATCGCCCACCGCCCGGACGCGTTCGGCAATCTGCGCCAGCGCACCCATGGGCGGGTCACCGATCGTCGCGCTCACCGGCAAGGTGACGCCGGCACTGCGCAGCGCCGCAACGATGGCACGAATCGTCGCCACCGGCAGGCCACCGAGCGCCCCCTGGCCAGGCTCCTTCAGGTCGATGAAATCGGCGCCCCCGCGTGCGGCGAGCAAGGCTTCGGCGCTGCTGCGCACGCTGATCAGCAAGCGCATCATGGCGCTCCCGCCGCGTTGCGATGCGCGCTCACCGCCTCGCGCAGCCAGCCCCAGGCTTCATGCTCGGCGGCACCGGCGGTCTTGTCGATTGCGATCTGCAGGTAGTTCATCTCGATGTCGATCTTCTCAAGGGACAACATGTGCAGCCGGCTCACGAGCACCGCGCCTTCCACCACCGCTGCCTGGGCGCGGTTCAGGCCGACGAACGGTGCATGGCTGGCCTCGAACACGCGCGCCATGTGCAGCACCGGCCGCTGCGGGGCGTCGACCCGTTCATCAAGCTTCAGCTCCACGTGTCCCAAAGCGTTCGCGAGTCGCACGCCGGCGACGTGGTGCGTCGGCAGCGTGGGCCAGTCGCGCCGGCCGGTCACGCAGCCGGCGAAGATGCGCGTGTCGGTGATCAGGTTCAGAACCGCGTGGCCGGTGGCGATGATGTTGTCCAGAGTGATCGATGGCTTGAAAGGCATCAGCACGACCCGGCCGGCCTGGTAGCGCACGCCCATCGGCGCGACATGGGTGCGGCCGTCGATGCCGACGGTGGTCACCACGGTCTCGAAAATCTGGTCGTTCATGCGCTGTGGGTGCTGCCCGCTACTTGCCGGGTTTCATTGTCGTGCCGGGCGCGCACCAGGCGTTCAGGTCGGCGTTCTTGCGCTCGACGGCACAGCCCCAATCGAGCGGCTGGTCCTGGACGTAGCGTTTGCCCAGCCGCCAGGCGATCTCGGCATGTGCAAGTTCCACGCCCATGTAGAACGCGTGCGGCGCGTCGGCGTCGAGCTTGAGCTGCGGCCAGAGTTCGAACGCGCCCTGCCCGAGGCGATGGCCGTCGCGGTTGTACACATGCAGCCCGGCGGCGGACACCTGGACGCGGAAGTTCGGATCGCGCACCTGCGCGGCGACTGCCTCGATCTCTTCGGGCATGTCGGGAAACGGGTGTTTCGCGTGCACCGTCATCAAGGCATCGTTGAAGCCCTTGGGCAACGCGCGCTGGCGCGCCGCCGCGTGCATGATGCGGCGCGCCCAGTCGGCCTCGCGCACCGCGCGGCGTGCATGCGCGCTGACCTGGGTGGTCAGCACCGCCGCGACATTCAGCTCGGCGGCAATGCCGAACAGCAGCGCATTGATGCCGCTCGTGTCGGCCTCGGTGAGTTCGGTCAGGTTGCCCACGCCCATCATGATCGGTGCGTCGGGAAACCGCTCGCGCAGCCGGTGGTAGCGCACGATCGATGCGGTCAGGCCGAACGGAATCGGGTCGAGGATGGGGTCGGCGAGAAACGCGCGGCCGCTTTCGCTCAGCCTCTGGATGGCTTCGTCAAGCGACGCCTCGTCGCCCGGCGCGCGCGCGATCAGCACCGGCGTGGCCGCCACCTCGTCAGCAATCCACAGCGTGTCGAGCGTCAGGCTGAGCAGGTAGTCGGCGCCGGCGCGCCCGCCGCGCAGCAACTCCGCCACATCGACCGAGTCGACGCTGACCGCGAAGCCTTCCGCTTTCAGGGCCCGCACGCTGTCTTCCAGGTGCGTGAATTCGGTTTCGGGCAGGCAGCCCAGGTCGATCACGTCAGCGCCGTCGGTTCGCAGCGAACCTGCCCGCGCGACGATCTGCGCGACCGTCAGACGTGGCGCGTCGACGATCTCGGCAAAGATCGCGACCTCGTATTCGCTCAGGTCGACCGGCTTCGCTGCACGGTTGAAAA
Source organism: Rhizobacter sp. (assembly GCA_031396425.1). GTDB lineage: Bacteria > Pseudomonadota > Gammaproteobacteria > Burkholderiales > Burkholderiaceae_C > JAEMQF01. The sequence continues at coordinate 2,761 of JANNKS010000433.1, forward strand.
AGCGCGGCAGGTCCTTCAGTTCTTCGGGGCCGCGCTGCACCGGGATGCCGTAGTGCGCGCTCAATGCGTCGCAGTCGCCCCGGCAGCGGCCCGGCACGATGATGCGGTCGGCGCGCTGCGGCGCAGCGCCATCGCGCTCGCTCAACACCGGTGCGGGGACGCGGCGGCGAATCATGTCGGCCGTCATCAGCGCCGCCACCTGCAGGCCGATTTCGCGCACCTCCCACGTGAACGGCGCGACGGCGATGCCCGCCAGCACGCGGCTCAGTTGTGGCTGCGCCAGTCGACCGGTCAGGAAGACGATGTGTTCCATCTCAGTGGTGGGCGCACCGTGGCGCGCCGCGAACCCTGTGAACCCTCATGACGTCCACGCCAAGCCCAGCTGCGCGAGCCGCGCCGCGAGCGCCGTTTCAAGTTCGACCGGCGAACACACCACCTGGCAGAACTCGATGCCGCGCAGGCGCTCCACATTGTCGAGTTCGATGCGCCGCGGCCGCAGCGTCACCCAGTCGTGCGGTGACTTCGTCACCACCACCGGTTCGGTATCGCAGGCGAACACGAGCCCCACGATGCCGAGCTTGCCGGCCTGCGCGAACATGTTGGTCGGCAGGGTGTCGCTGATGCCGAATGCACATTTGGCCACCGTGTTGCTGGTGGCCGGCGCGATCACGACGGTGTGGTAGACATCGTCGTAGAGCATGCCCACCGGCACGGCGCTGGCGGTCTTGT
>JANNKS010000498.1:0-2805 GCA_031396425.1 Rhizobacter sp.
CGTGCCGCCGCGTTGATGCGCATGATCCACAACTTACGGAAGTCGCGCTTGCGTACCTTGCGATCGCGGAAGGCATACACCATCGAGCGTTCGACGGCTTCCTTCGCGGTCTTGTAGAGTCGGCTCTTGCCGCCGCGATACCCTTTGGCGCCCTTGAGCACCTTGTTGTGACGGGCGCGGGCAGCGACATTGTTCGTCGCGCGGGCCATGGTTCCTCTCCTCGGATCGCGCCGGCGGCGCAGTGAAACAGGATGCAGACGGCGGCGCGCGACCTGGCGCCCGCCCCGCCAGCGGCCAGCAGGGCCACGAATTCTTCGTGGGTGGCATCCATCTGCGGATGCTGCAGCGCAAGGGCTTCGGTCCAGGTCAGGGCTGTCATGTGGGGCGGGGCGGTTGGCAACAGGCGGCGAGGTTAACAGCGCGCCGCAACGCCGGCTTGTGCCGCATCAAGCCCCGCCCGCCAGGCACGTAGCATCGCGGCATGGTGCCCGGACCCACTGCCTCGTTGATCGACCGCCCGATGTGGCAGCGCCTGCTGTGGCTGGCGGCCGGGGTGCTGAGCCTGATCACCGGCATCGTCGGCATCTTCCTGCCGCTGTTGCCGACCACGCCCTTCGTGCTGCTGGCGGCCTTCTGCTTTTCGCGCGGCAGCGAGCGCTGCGAACGCTGGCTGCTCGAACACCCACGCTTCGGGCCCATGGTGCGCGACTGGCGCACCGACCGTGCCATCCCGTTGCGCGCCAAGCAGTTGGCGACGCTGATGATGGCGCTGGGCTCGGCCTGGGCCTGGTGGGTGCTGCCGCCGCGCTTCGGCTGGTTGCCGGCGCTGGTGTGCGTGGCGGTGGCGGTGTGGATGTGGAGCCTGCCGACGGCAGTGCGCCGGTCCTTGCCTCGATGACCCGGCAGACGCTGCACCGGCGCAGCCGGCTCGATGCCGAATGGCCGCGTGAACGGGCACCTGAATCGCTGGATGAATGGCAGCGCAATCGGCAGCGCAATCGGCAGCGCAATTGGCAGCGCGACGGCCGCCCCCTGGATCCACCTGCTTGCTGCCAGCCTGGGCCTGTTCGTCGTGCTGCCACGCTTCGTGCTGTGTCTGGCGAGCGCGGCGCGGGCGCGCTGGCTCGCCGCGCACGTGCACGTGCCACTGCACGAACCATACTTTCAGCGCCTGCTGCGCGAACAACGCGGCGCGGCCGCGAGCATCCATGTCCTGCCTTACGCCCAGGCGCCGCCGGCGCAGGCCCTGCTGTCGCTGCAGACCCTGTTCGCACGCGCGCTCGGCCAGAACACCTCGGTTCAGGTCGGCGACACCACCGCCTTCGGTGCGGAAGACGAGGTGCATGCCGCGCCGGCATTCCCCGCCGGAACCACCCACGCGTTGCTGTGGTTCGACATGGCCGCGACCCCGGAACCCGAGCACCACGGCCGGATCGCCGCTGCGCTCGCGCAAAGCGCCGCTGCCAGTGGCGCGGCTGCCATGTTGCTGCTCGATCAGACCGCGTTCGTGCGCCGTTTCGCGCAGACACCGAACCGCATCGCCGAGCGGCTGGCGGCATGGCAGAAGCTCGCCGAAGCGGCGCAACTGAGCCTGCTCGCTGTCGATTTCGACCCCGCTCGCGTGGGCCGCGCCGAAGGCGAGCTGTGGGCGGTGCTCGAAGCCGCGCCGCCCGGCTTCGATTCCGAATTCGCCCCGTGAGCGCAGCCGGAACCTCGCCGGGAGCGCGCCCCGGCTCGATCGCGCTGAGCCTGGTCTCGCACACCAACGCCGGCAAGACGACGCTGGCACGCACGCTGCTCGGGCGCGACATCGGCGAGGTGCGGGACGCGCCGCACGTCACCGAATTTGCCGACGCCTTCACGCTGCTCGAGACGCCCACCGGCGAGACGCTGCAGCTGTGGGACACGCCCGGCTTCGGCGACAGCCTGCGGCTGCTCAGGCGCATGCGCCAGGCCACGCAGCCGCTGGGCTGGTTCCTCAGCGCCGTGTGGGACCGCTGGCGCGACAAGCCGTTCTGGCACAGCCAACAGGCGCTGCGCAACGTGCGCGACCACAGCGACGTGGTGCTGTACCTCGTCAACGCCGCCGAAACGCCGCAGGCCGCCGGCTACCTGGCGAGCGAGATGGAATTGCTGGCGTGGACGGGCAAGCCCGTCATCGTGCTGCTCAACCAGCTCGGCGCACCGCGCGAGGCGGCGCTGGAAGACGCCGAGGTGCAACAGTGGCGGCAGCACCTCGCACCGTTCGTCGCCGTGCACGCGGTGCTGCCGCTCGACGCGTTCGCGCGCTGCTGGGTGCAGGAGTTCGCGCTGTTCGACGCGGTTCAGGCGGCGCTGCCGCAGGCGCAGCGCGCAGCGATGGGGCGGCTCAACTCAGCGTGGCGCGCGCGCCGGCGCGCGACCTTCGACGCTGCGGCGGGTGTGCTCGCGGCCAGCCTGGCGCGCCTGGCTGCGGCGCGCGTGCCGGTGCCCGACACCGGCCTGCGCGAACGGTTGCGCCAGGTGGGCTCGGCGCTCGGCATGAGTGAGCCGCAGGTCCACGCAACGGCGCTCGCCGAACAGGCGCTCGCCGAGCAGCTGGCGGACGAGCATCGCGACGCCACCGCGCGTCTGCTTGCGCTGCACGGTCTGGCCGGCACCGCGCAGGCCGACATCACGGCGCGGCTCGATGCGCTGTTCGAACTGCACGCCAAGATTGACGAAGGGCGCGCCGGCCTGCTCGGCGGCGCGATCACCGGGGCGCTTGCCGGGTTGAAGGCCGACATCCTCAGCGGCGGCCTCACGCTGGGCGGCGGCTTGCTGGCG
>JANNKS010000519.1:0-5803 GCA_031396425.1 Rhizobacter sp.
GGACCGGGAATGAAGGGTGCTCAAGGCTCTGTGAGTCGCCATAAAAAGCACCGTGCGGCTTCAGGTATGCCGCCGGAACAAAGTTGAAAAATAGTTCGACTTGGCGTCGGAGGGAATCGAAAGCATCGGCGTATTCCGAGGGATCAATGGACCTCCTGCCCATCGAGAGTCGGTCTGGGATGGATCGGCGACGGTTCGACCGCGGAGGCCGACTTCCACAATGCGCTGACCTTCGCCCACGTCTACCGCGCCCCTGTGATCCTGAACGTGGTCAACAACCAGTGGGCGATCTCGACCTTCCAGGCCATCGCCGGCGGCGAGGGCACCACGTTCGCCGCGCGCGGCGTCGGCGCCGGCATCGCGTCGCTGCGCGTGGACGGCAACGACTTCCTCGCGGTGCTCTCGGCGTCGCGCTGGGCTGCCGAGCGTGCCCGGCGCAATCTCGGGCCGACGCTGATCGAATGGGTCACCTACCGCGCCGGCGCGCACTCGACGTCGGACGACCCGTCGCGCTATCGGCCGTCCGACGACTGGCAGCATTTCCCGCTCGGCGACCCGGTGGCGCGGCTGAAGCAGCACTTGATGACGCTTGGCGCCTGGTCGGATGAGGAGCACGAACGTACGCTGAAGGCGCTCGACGAAGAGATGGCCGCGGCGCTCAAGGAGGCGTCGAAGCACGGCTCGTTGCAGGACGGGCACATTCCGCCGCTGGCGACGATGTTCGAGGACGTGTACAAGGACATGCCGCCGCACCTGCACGAGCAGATGCGCCAGGCCGCGGCCGAGGAACACTGATCATGGCGACGATGACGATGATCCAGGCGCTGCGCTCGGCGATGGACGTGATGCTCGGCCGCGACGCCCAGGTCGTCGTGTTCGGCGAGGACGTCGGCTACTTCGGCGGCGTGTTCCGCTGCACCGAGGGGCTGCAGGCCAAGTACGGCTCGCAGCGCGTGTTCGATTCGCCGATTGCCGAAGGCGGCATCGTCGGCACCGCGGTGGGCATGGCCGCTTATGGCTTGAAGCCGGTGGTGGAGATCCAGTTCGCCGATTATTTCTACCCCGCCTCGGACCAGATCGTCTCCGAGGCCGCGCGTCTGCGCTACCGCTCCGCGGGCGACTTCACCTCGCCGATCGTCGTTCGCATGCCGTGCGGCGGCGGCATCTACGGCGGGCAGACGCACAGCCAGAGCCCGGAAGCGCTGTTCACGCACGTCTGCGGGTTGCGCACCGTGATGCCGAGCAACCCGTACGACGCCAAGGGCCTGCTGATCGCGGCCATCGAGTGCGGCGACCCGGTCATCTTCCTCGAGCCCAAGCGCATCTACAACGGGCCCTTCGACGGCCACCACGAGCAGCCCGTCGTGCCCTGGTCGACCCACCCCAAGAGTGAAGTGCCCGAAGGCCACTACACGGTGGCGCTCGAATCGGCCAGCATCGTGCGTCCGGGCGACGACCTGACCGTGCTGACCTACGGCACCATGGTCTTCGTCGCCGAGGCCGCGGCGCGCGAGACCGGCATCGACGCCGAGGTGATCGACCTGCGCAGCCTGTGGCCGCTGGACCTGCCGACGATTCAGCAGTCGGTGAAGAAGACCGGCCGCTGCGTCGTGCTGCACGAGGCCACGCGAACCAGCGGTTTCGGCGCCGAGCTGACGGCTCTGGTTCAGGAGCACTGCTTCTACCATCTGGAAGCACCGATCGAGCGGGTGACCGGCTACGACACGCCTTACCCGCACGCGCTCGAATGGGCCTACTTTCCGGGGCCGAAGCGCGTCGGGCAGGCGTACAGGAAGGTGATGGGGAAGGTGATGCAGCCATGACGATCCATACCATCCGCATGCCCGACCTCGGCGAAGGCATCGCCGAGGTCGAACTCGTGCTGTGGCGCGTCAAGCCGGGCGACCTCGTTGCCGAAGATCAGCTCCTGTGCGACGTGATGACCGACAAGGCCGCGGTCGAGATCCCTTCGTCGGTGGCCGGGCGCGTGGTCGAACTCGGCGGTGAGATCGGGCAGATGATGGCGGTGGGGTCGGTCCTGATCCGCATCGAGGGTGAGGCGGGTGCGCAGGCGCCTGGGGCTGCGTCGACGGTTGCGCCTGCACCTGCTGCTGAGCTTGCGCCAACGCCCGCGCCCGCGCCAACGCCAACGCCAACGCCAACGCCAACGCCAACGCCGACGCCAACGGCGGCGGTCGCCACCGCCGCCCGGCTCGGACCGGCACCGGCACCGGCGGCCACCATGTCGCAGCCTCACACGGCACCGTCAACGCGTGCGCTCGCCGCGCCTGCCGTGCGGGCACGGGCGCGCGCATTGGGCATCGATCTGGCCAGGCTGCAGGGCAGCGGCCCGGACGGGCGCATCGAGCATGCCGATCTCGACGCGGCGCGGCCCGGCACCAGCCCCAGTGGCGCCGCGACCGACGTCACGCGTGAGGTCAAGCTCATCGGCCTGCGCCGCGTGATCGCGCAGAAGATGCAGGAATCGAAGCGCCGCATCCCGCACTTCACCTACGTCGAAGAAGTCGACGTGACCGAGATGGTCGCGCTGCGCGACGAGCTCAACCGGCAGCACGGCGCGGCGCGCGGCGAGCTGTCGCCGCTCGCCTTCGTCGTGCGCGCCGTCGTGCGCGCGGTGGCCGACTACCCGCAGGTCAATGCCCGCTTCGACGACGAAGCCGGCGTGCTGACGCTGCACGACGCGGTGCACCTGGGCGTGGCCACGCAGACCGAGGGCGGCTTGATGGTGCCGGTGCTGCGCCAGGCGCAGACGCTCGACCTGTGGGCCTGCACCGCGGCGATCGCTCGGTTGGCCGCCACGGCACGCGCCGGCAAGGCCGCGCGCGAGGAGTTGTCGGGCTCGACCATCACGGTCACGAGCCTGGGCAAGCTCGGCGGCATCGTCTCCACACCGGTGATCAACCACCCCGAGGTCGCGATCGTCGGCATCAACCGCATCGTGGCGCGGCCGATGGTGCGCGACGGCGCGGTGCAGGTGCGGCAGATGATGAACCTGTCGTCGTCGTTCGACCACCGGGTCGTCGACGGTGCGGTGGCGGCGGCCTACATCCAGCGCGTGCGCCAGCTGCTCGAGCACCCGGCCACGCTGTTCATCGGCTAGAAGGTGGGCGGCTGCAGCCCGCACGTCGGCGGGGGGCGTCGGCTCGCCAGGTGTTGATTGAACAACCCGGCTGTCGGGCCCCACGCCAGCACCTGCTGCCCGGCGGCAAAGTCGAAGCTCAGTGGGGCCATCAATGCGCCCGCCTTGACGGAGGTTGCTCAGGGTATGCGGCGCGGAATTGCTGCCGGCCTTCGGCCTGCTATGGGCGCACCGCGAGCAAGCGGATCAGCGCCGCCCGCAGCGGAACGAGATCGTCGCTGACGATGCTCCAAAGCGTGTCATCGTCGATGCCCAGGTAACCGTGGATCAGCCGGTTCCTTGCCGCGACAACCATCCGCCATGGCACATCTGTTGTCGCGTTCCGCACATCGTCGGGCACGTGGGTGGCCGCTTCGCCGATCAGTTCGAGGTTCCGCAATGTCGCGTCGTATCGCATCGGGTCGGCCGAGAAGGTCGAGCGGTCGAGACCATTCGTGTAAGCCAGCGCTTTGTCGCAGAAGGCGATCATGTCCTCGACGTAGAAACGCCATTCGCGCGACACGGCCGCGTCAGACATGGATCGCGTCGCGTTCGACGAAGGAACGCAGTTGCGGGCGCAAGGCCTGCCGGGTTACGAGATCCACCGGACCGCCGAGAAGATCTTCGAGAAAGAACTGAAGGCCGAAGTAACGCGCCGAGGTGGCCGGGCCGTCGAACTCGACGAGCAAGTCGATGTCGCTGTTGACGTGGGACTGTTCGCGTGCGCGCGACCCGAACAGTGCCAGGCTGCGCATGCCGAACCGGCGCTGCATTTCGGGTCTGTGCTGGCTCAACAGGGCCAGGGTCTCGGTTCGATTCATGCTCGAATGATGCCGCAAGACCCTCGCTGGCGCCAGTTGCCCACCCCTTCGTTCAGGTCGCCGCCAGCCACGCCAGCCGTGCGTCGGTGGCGGTGAAGTGAATGCCAAGGAGAGCTCCGAGTGCGTCAGGCTGTGAGACGCTCCGTGGGTGCGGCGGCCCCTGGCAAAGCCGGATCTCGCGTGGGCGGTGCGGCGTTGCGCGCCGCCCGCGTGCGGATGAATTCGGCGATCAGGATGCCCAGCGGCGCCGAGAACCAGATGCAGATCAGCAGCGAGACGGTGTCGTAATTTCGCAGCAAGGGCCCGAGCACGAATTCCATCACCCGGAACAGCCAGAACGCGCCCCACATCGAGCCGGCGTAGCGAAACATCCATTTGCGGTGCGAATCAAAATCGCGCCGGCGAATGCTGACGATGCCCATGATCGCGCAGGCATAGACGCAAGCCGCCATGAACCAGAAACCCAGGGTCGAGAGGTTTCCGCCGTAGTGGCTGACCGACCCGTGTTCTGCGGCCAGCAAGCAGGCGCACAGCACGCCGATCGTCAGCGAGGCGAGCGACGCATAGCCGAGCCAGCGGTGCTGCTGCGGGTGGCTGCCGTTGCCGGGGCGGAACAGCTGGACCATCATCAGCACGAACGCCAGCGAGTTGAACAAGATGTGGCCGTAGAGCAGGTTGGTGCGCAAGCCGTTGCCCTGGGAAAAGCGTTCGTAGAACGCCACGCCCCAGGACGGGTGAAGCAGGTACCGGTCGCCCCATACCGAACACTGGTTGTCCGGGCAGGTGGCCAGCGCGGTGGCGCGGGCGGCATCGGTGACGCCCACGTTGTCCAGCACGTCGTAGATGCCGATGAAGAAGGCGATCGAATCGGCGGCGCCGTCGATCGCGTAGCGCCCGTTCAGGACGATGAGCAGCGTTACGCCGAAGACCAGGAACGCGCCGTAGGAGCGTCGCTTCAGGCCGATCACGAGCAGGCCGAACCAGACCACCAGGGCGCCGTAGAAGGCGATCACGCCGATTGGAAGGGTCATGCTTTCTGCTCCTGTGCGTCACTGCAATGCGCCGAAGTGCTTTGCAGTATCAGCGCGGGATGGCCGGTTCCCAATCGGCATCTACCCGCGCCGGCGAGCCGCAGCGCGTATCGAGCTTGAGGTGACGGCTGGGTTCAGGTGCGCCATGGCAGTTCGAGCGCCGCGCCGTCGGGCAGGTAGGTCGCCACCGGCGTGGCGCCGAACATCCCGATGATTTCCATGGCCTGCGCGCCGGTGTTGAAGATCTGGTGGTCGCGGCCCTTGGGCAGCACCACCGTGCAGTCGGCACCAAAACGCCACACCTTGCCTTCGGTGTGCACTTCGCCGTGGCCGGCCAGGCACAACACGACTTCATCGCAATCGTGCCGGTGCGGTGGCGTGGCCGCGCCGGGCGCGAGCGTCTGGCGCCAGACGGACAACTGCTCCAGGCCGTCGGCGTGGCCGGCCCAGGTGGCATGGGCGACGCCCGGAATCGGGCTGGCGGCGGGGCGAACTTGTTCGATCACGTTCATGGGATTTTCCGGTTGGGATGTCGCTGGGGGTGGGTCCGGGGCGCCTCGGATGAACTCAGTTTCGGCGTGTACGCGCTGTTTCACAAGATGCGGCAGCGTCGTAACATTGAGGACAAAAGTTCCGCAATCGCAGCGCTCGCCAAGCCAGGCCTGCAACGGCCGGCACGGGCCAGTGACCGGGCAGAATGGCCGCAAACTCTGGAGCACGTCATGAAAACTCGCGCAGCCGTGGCCTGGAAGGCCGGCGCCCCGCTCAGCATCGAGACCGTCGACCTCGACGGTCCGCGTGCCGGTGAAGTG
>JANNKS010000545.1:0-16421 GCA_031396425.1 Rhizobacter sp.
CTTTGACCCGCCTACCAACATGGTCCATCTGGTCTATAGCTACTTCGACGGCCGTTATTATTATGATGAACCACCCTGGGAGTTGGGATTGGGGCTGACCTCCACCGTCCTGGTCTCGCGCCGGCCTCTGCTGTTGAATACAGCCAGTGAAATGGATGAGCATGGTGCAGCGGCCTACACCAATTCGCCAAAAGAAGGCCGCGACCCCGAGTCTTATTTGGGTGTACCCATCCTGGTAGGTGACAAGGTGTTGGGTGTGGTGGATGTCCAAAGTTACGAGCCATATTCCTTCAGCCAGGAAAATGTTCGCCTGCTTCAGACGCTGACCGTCAACATGGGGGTTGCCCTTGAAAACGCACGTCTCTTCGATGAAGCGCAACACGCCCGCGCTGCTGCGGAGGCGGCCAACGAGGCGAAAAGCTCCTTCCTTGCTACCATGAGTCACGAGATCCGCACGCCGATGAATGCGGTGATCGGCATGAGCGGGTTGCTACTGGACACCGCGCTCACCGACGACCAGCGCGACTTCGCCAGCACCATCCGTGATTCCGGCGATTCGCTGCTCACCATCATCAACGACATCCTCGACTTCTCCAAGATCGAAGCCGGCAGGATGGACATCGAGGCGCATCCGTTCGACCTGCGCGAATGCGTCGAATCGGCGATGGACCTGATCGGCGGCCGCGCGGCCGAGAAGCACCTGGACATCGCGTACCAGTTCGAAGGCGACGTACCCCCTGCCATCAGTGGCGACGTCACGCGCCTGCGCCAGGTCTTGCTCAACCTGCTGAGCAACTCGGTCAAGTTCACCGAAAAGGGCGAGGTGGTGTTGACGGTCAGCAGGGCGCCGATACAGCCCTGCCCCGGATCCGTCATCCGGGCGAAAGCCGGGATCCTGGGTGGGCCGTTGCCGGTGGATCCGGGCGTACGCCGGGATGACGGCAGCGCGGCGGGGGAGCTGCTGCACTTCACCGTGCGCGACACCGGCATCGGACTCAGCGCTGACGGCCTGGGCCGCCTGTTCCAGAAATTCAGCCAGGCCGACAGCACAACCACGCGCAAGTACGGCGGCACGGGCCTGGGCCTGGCGATCAGCAAGCTGCTCGCCGAACTGATGGGCGGCACGATGTGGGCCGAGAGCGCTGGCGCAGGGCAGGGCAGCACCTTCCACTTCACGATTGCAGCAGTGCCCGTCGAGCTGCCGCAAGGCAAGCGGCGCGACTTCATCGGTCAGCAGCCGCAGCTCCAAGGCAAACGCATCCTGGTGGTCGACGACAACGCCACCAATCGGCGCATCCTGGCGCTGCAGACCGCCAAGTGGGGCATGGTGGTGCAGGACACCGAGTTTCCGCAACGCGCGCTCGAGATGCTCCAACGCGAAAGCTACGACCTCGCCATTCTCGACATGCACATGCCCGGCATGGACGGCGCCACGCTCGCCACGCGCATCCGTGAAGGCGGCCACAAGCTGCCGCTGGTGCTGTTCAGCAGCCTGGGCCGCAAGGAAGCCAGCGACAGCGTTTTTGCCGCCACCCTGGCCAAACCCTTGCGCCAAAGCCAGCTCTTCGACACGCTCGTGAGCCTGCTCACCAGCGACGCCGATGCCGCACCGAGAGCGGCCGCCGCGCCCGCCAAGGCACGCATCGACGCCGAGATGGCCAAGCGCCACCCGCTGCGCATCCTGCTCGCCGAAGACAACGTCGTGAACCAGAAGCTCGCGATGCGCCTGCTGCTGCAGATGGGCTACCGGGCCGACCTGGCGAGCAACGGCATCGAGGCCATCGAGTGCGTACAGCGCCAGACCTACGACGTGGTGCTGATGGACGTGCAGATGCCGGAGATGGATGGCCTTGAAGCTTCACGCCGGATCACCGCGAAGTGGCAGCCAAATGAGCGGCCACGCATCGTCGCGATGACCGCCAACGCGATGCAGGGCGACCGGGAGGAGTGCCTGGCGGCGGGCATGGATGACTACGTGACCAAGCCGATCCGGGTGGACGCGCTGGTACAGGCTCTCGCCTTGGTGCAACCACGCCGGGGAGGTGCGGGCTGATGGCCGCCGCGATCCCCTCAGCCGCCAATCAATTCCACCTGCGGCAGGCGCGAGGCCTGGGCATCGAAGGTCAGCATCGGCTGCCGGCCCGCTGCCGCGCACAGGCCGGCATGAAGGCAATCCGCAAATTCGGCGTGGCCCAGGCGGTAAAGATGCAACGCACGTTCGAGCGCTGCTTCGGCCTGGATGTCGAGTTCCTGCGTTTCCAGCAGAGCCGTCATGGCCAGAAGAATCGCCGGCCTGTCCAGTCGATAGCGCGAGCGCAGGACCCATTCGAGTTCCAGAACCACGGTGGCCGGCACGAAGTACGACAAACCAGCCGAACGGCCCGACTCGAGCAAGGCTTGCACCTGCGCCGTCTGCGTGTCGTCGTCGGCCACGAGCCAACGCACGAGCACGTTGGTGTCCAGGCCCGCCATCAGCGACGGCCAATGTTCATGTCATCGACCGACACCTTGCGCTTCCTGGTTGCTGCCTTGAGCAGCCCCTTGAGCTGGAGGATCGAGCGGGTCTTGGCACGCATCACCGTGGTGCCGTCGTCGAGCTGCGTGAAGACGACGCGCTCTCCGGCCGTCAGGCTCATGGCCTTGCGTATCTCAGCCGGAATGGTGACCTGCCCCTTGCTGGTCATGGTGGCTTCGGACATTTGGGCTCCTTACATTTAGCATGAGTGTAAGGCAGCTGCGCTCGCGGGGCAAATGTTGACCAGGCATCGGGGGGAACCATAATGGTTGCAATTCGATGGAGAATGGCATGCCAACGACATTGACGCTGAAAAACGTTCCGGACGACGTGTATGAGCGCCTGAAGCTTGCGGCGCAAGCGAACCGTCGCAGCATGAATGGCGAAGCGATTGTCTGCCTCGAGGCCGCCCTGATGCCCTTGAAGATGGCGCCAACGGATCGACTGGCGCGCGCGCGAGAGTTGCGCGCCTCGCTCGGCGCAGCCAAGTTTCCAGCGCGCGACATCGACAAGCTCAAGCGTGAAGGCCGCGCATGATCGTCGTCGATTCGAACGTATTGGCCTATCTGTACTTGCCAGGCGACCGCACGGCGCACGCCGAAGCGCTGCTCGAACGAGACTCGGACTGGGTGGCACCGATTCTGTGGCGAAGCGAGTTTCGCAACATCCTGGCGGGCTGCATGCGGCGCAAGACGCTGTCGTTCGATCAGGCCTGCATGCTGCAAAGTGAGGCCCAGAGCCTGCTGGCGGGCTCGGAGTTCGAAGTGGACTCGCTGGCCGTTCTGCAATTGGTGCGCGACAGTGATTGTTCGGCTTACGACTGCGAGTTCGTTGCCCTTGCGAACAAGCTCAACGCCCCCTTGGTGACGGTGGACAAGAAGCTGCTCAAGGCTTTTCCGGCGCGCGCCGTGCCGCTGGTCTGAGCGCGCCGCGGCTCTGTTCCACTGACGCAGCAGAACATGACGGCCATCCAGCGAAACCGGGAGCCTGCGTTGCCACCACCATTCGCGCAACTTGCCGGCGCTTGCCGGCGCCTGCACGGCGAACCCGGCGAAGCGGGTCTGTTTCACGCGCTGGTCGAAGAAACGGCCCGGTTGCTCGGTGCGCGTCGGGTGCTGCTGGTGCTGCAGCCCGATGAAGGTCCCGCCCACGTCGCCGCGGCAAAACTTCCACGCAAGGAAAGCGCGCAGGCCTTGCTGCGCGACGTCACACCGTGGTTGCTGGAGGCGCGCGCAACGGGCTCCAGCCGCCTGCGCCACGGCCCCGAGGGCGCCGCCGCCGTTCACCAGCGCAGTTGCCTGGTGGCGCCGCTGGTGGCCCCCAAGGGGCCGCTGGGCTGCCTGTACGCCGATATCGACGGCCGGCGCGGGCGCTTCGAGGCGGCCGAGCTGGCGCTGCTGGACATGCTCGCGTCGCAGGCGGACACCGCGCTGGCCCACCTGCGCCGTGACGCAGCGCGGCAGCACGAAGTCGAGCAGCACGCAGCCGTCGCCAAGGCCAGCCAGGCGGCGCAGCAGGCGACCGCCGAAGTGTTGCAGCTCATCAGCCGTTCCGTTGCCGACACCGGCCCGGTGTTCGACAAGATTCTCGAGAGCTGCGAGTGGCTGTTCGCGTCCATGTCGATCACCTTGTTTCTGGTCAGCGATGCCGGCCAGGTCGAGTTCGAACGCATGCACTGGACGGCGGCCGGCCGTGCCCAGCTCGGGGAAGCGGCCACGGAAGCTATCGCAGCGGGAGTACGCGCGTGGTATCCCGTGCCGCTGGCCGGAACGCTTGCCGAACTGGTGTTCTTGCGGGGCGACGTGGTGGATTTCCACGACCTGCTGAACAACCCGAAAGCTCCGGCCTACGTGCGGGCGGGAATGCAGCGCATCGGCATCGACAGCTCGAATTTGACCGCGCCGCTGTTGTGGGAAGGCCGTGGCATCGGCACGCTCGGCGTAACGCGCGACGTCGGCGCCGCGTACAGCGAAACCGAAGGCTTCAGCCCCAGCGAGCATGCGCTGCTCAAGACCTTCGCCGACCAGGCGGCGATCGCGATCCAGAACGTGCGGTTGTTCAACGAGACCCAGGAGGCGCTGAAGCGGCAGACGGCGTCAGCTGACATCCTGCGCGTCATCAGCAGCTCGCCCACGGATGTGGCGCCCGTGCTCGAAGCCATCACGCGCACCTCGCTGCGCCTGCTGGTAAGTTCGCGCGCCAGCGTGATCCTGCGCGAAGGCGACGCTCTGCGCATCAGCGCCACTGCGCGCGCCGGGCAGGCGGAAGGCTGGCAGGCGCCGGGGACGATTCCGCTCGATGCCGAGCGCAACTTCCCGTCGCGTGCGCTGCTGAGCGGGACGGCCCTGCACATCGCCGACTATCTGGCCATTGACCTGCCGGCGCACGAACGCTCGGTTCATGAACGTACCGGCTTTCGCACGGCCTTGTTCATGCCCCTGCTGCGCGAAAACGTGGCGATTGGCGTGCTCGTCGTCGGCCGCACCGAAGCCCGGGCCTATGACGAGGACGAGATCGCGCTGCTGCGCTCGTTCGCCGACCAGGCGGTGATCGCGATCGAGAACGTGCGGCTGTTCAACGAGACTCGGCAGGCGCTCGAGCGGCAGACCGCCACGGCCGAGATCCTGAAAGTCATCGCCAGAACGCCGTCCGATGTGCAGCCGGTGTTCGACGCCATCGCATCGAGTTCCAGGCGGCTGATCGAGGGCTTCTCGACCACCGTGTTCCGCATCGTCGACGGTGTGCTGAACCTCGTGGCGTACACTCCGACCAACCCCGCGGCAGACGACGCATTGCGCGCCATGTTCCCGCGGCCGATCGCCGAATTTCCGCCGTTCGCGATGGTTCGCGACGGCGCGATCGCGCAGATCGCCGATACCGAATCCGACCCGGGTGTGCCGACGATGATGCGAGAACTGGCACGCTTGCGCGGCTATCGGGCCATGCTGTTCACGCCCTTGATGCGCGACGCATCGGTCATCGGCATGATCGGCGTCACCCGCGTCGCGCCGGGGCCGTTTGCCGAGCACCACATCCAGTTGCTGCGGACTTTCGCCGACCAGGCCGTGATCGCGATCGAGAACGTGCGGCTGTTCAACGAGACGAAAGAGGCGCTGGAGCAGCAGACCGCCAGCGCCGAGGTGCTGCAGGTCATCAGCAACTCGATGGCCGACGCGAAACCCGTGTTCGAACGCATCCTGGCCAGCACCGAGGAATTGTTCGACGCCGACATCATGGGCGTGTACCTCGTCGGCGACGACGGCCTGGTGCATCAGGGGGCCATGCGCGGCATGTACGTGGACCGGCTGAAGCCGCTGTTCCCGATCGCGCTGGAAGGCTCGGCCACGGCGCAGGCCATTGCGCAGGGGCACGTCGTCTGCTACCCCGATGTGCTGAACGGCGCCGACACGCCGCCGGGACTGCGGCGCCTGGCCCGAAGCCTGGGGGTCAACTACGCGCTGGCCCAGGCGCCGATGCTGTGGGAGGGCCGCGGCATCGGTGCGATCAACGTGGCGCGCGTCGACATGCGCCCGTTCACCGCGAAGGAGTCCGGCCTGCTCGATACCTTCGCCCGGCAGGCCGTGATTGCGATCCAGAACGCGCGGCTGTTCAACGAGACGAAAGAGGCGCTGGAGCATCAGACCGCCACCTCCGTGGTGCTGGAAGTGATCAGCAGCTCGGTGGCCGATGCCACGCCGGTGTTCGACAAGATTCTCGAGAGCTGTGAACGCTTGTTCGCCGGCACCCAGCAGGGCATGCTGCTCCTCGACAAGAAAGATTCGGTCATGCGCGTCGCGGCCCACCGCGGCAGCGCGGTGGAGGGGCTTGCGACGATCTTTCCATTGCCGCTGGCCGACGAACCCGTGACCAATTCCATGCGCCAGCACCGGGTGCTGCGCTATGACGACGTGCTTCACGGGCCGGAGGTTCCCAAAGGCGTGCGCCATGTCGCGCGCAAGTTGAACATCGGCAACTACTCGCAGGTGTTCGCGCCGATGCAATGGGAAGGCAATGGCGTCGGCGCCATCTACATCCTGCGGGTACCGCCGACACCGTTCACTGACAAAGAGGTTGCGCTGCTCGAGACTTTTGCCGACCAGGCCGTGATCGCGATCCAGAACGCGCGCATGTTCCGTGAAACGCAGGAGGCCCGGGCTCAAGCCGAAGGCGCACGCGCACAGGCCGAAGCCGCCAGGCTTCTTGCAGAAGGCGCCAACGAAGCCAAGAGTTCGTTCCTCGCCACCATGAGCCACGAGATCCGCACGCCGATGAACGCGGTGATCGGCATGAGCGGGTTGCTGCTCGACACGCCGCTGAACGATGAACAGCGCGACTTCGCCGGCACGATCCGCGACAGCGGCGATGCGCTGCTGACGATCATCAACGACATCCTCGACTTTTCGAAGATCGAAGCCGGGCGCATGGACATCGAGGCGCACCCGTTCGACCTGCGCGAGTGCGTGGAGGCTGCGCTCGACCTGATCAGCGGCCGCGCCGCCGAAAAGCACCTCGACACCGCCTACCTGTTCGAGGGTGACGTGCCGGTGGCGGTGAACGGCGACGTGACGCGGCTGCGCCAGGTGCTGCTGAACCTGCTGGCCAATGCGGTGAAGTTCACCGAGAGCGGCGAGGTGGTGCTCACGGTCAGTGCGAAGCGCAGCGCCGAAACCTCCGCAGCCGTCATCCCGGCGCAAGCCGGGAGCCAGGGGCGTTCTCTGGCAGTGGATCCGGGTTTGGGCCGGGATGACGAAGCCGTTGGGGCAGTGGAGCTCACGTTCGCAGTGCGCGACACCGGCATCGGCCTGAGCGCCGAAGGCATGGGGCGCCTGTTCCAGAGCTTCAGCCAGGCCGACAGCTCCACCACCCGGAAGTACGGAGGCACGGGCCTGGGCCTGGCGATCAGCAAGCGGCTGGCCGAACTGATGGGCGGCAGCATGTGGGTGCAAAGCGCCGGGCCGGGGCAGGGCTCGACGTTCTTCTTCACGATCGTGGCGCCGGTGGCCGCCTCACCTCAGTTGAACCGGCGCGACTTCATCGGCCAGCAGCCCACGCTGGCAGGCAAGCGCGTGCTGGTGGTCGATGACAACGCCACCAACCGCAAGGTGCTGGCGCTGCAGACGGGCAAATGGGGCATGGTGGTGCGCGATACCGAGTTTCCCCGAACGGCCCTGCAGTGGGTTTCGGGCGACGCGGCGCCCGCTCCCGTCATCCCGGCGCAGGCCGGGAACCACGCGTTACCGGCCGCAGTGGGCCCCGGCTTGCGCCGGGGTGACGCCTCGAGTGAAGCGGCCTTCGACCTCGCCATCCTCGACATGCACATGCCCGACATGGACGGCCTTGAACTCGCCCGTCGCATTCGCCAGCAGCATCCGACCCTGCCGCTGGTGCTGTTCAGCTCGCTTGGCCGGCGCGAGGCGGGTGACACGGACGGTCTGTTCAGCGCCTACCTGAGCAAGCCGTTGCGCCAGTCGCAGTTGTTCGATACGCTGGCGGGCCTGCTGGCGCATGATCGAGCGCGCAGGCCCGAACAGCCGAAGGCCAAACCGACGATGGACCCCGGCATGGCGGCGCGCCACCCGCTGCGCATCCTGCTCGCCGAAGACAACGCGGTGAACCAGAAGCTTGCGATGCGGCTGCTGCAGCAGATGGGCTACCGTGCGGATTTGGCGAGCAATGGGCTGGAGGCGGTGGAGTCGGTGCAGCGCCAGCCCTACGATGTGGTGCTGATGGACGTGCAGATGCCCGAACTTGACGGGCTGGACGCCACGCGCAGAGTCTGCGCGCTGATGCCGGCCGGGGAACGCCCGCGCATCATCGCGATGACGGCCAATGCGATGCAGGGCGACCGTGAAATGTGCATCGAGGCGGGCATGGACGACTACCTCACCAAGCCCATCCGCGTGGAGCGGCTGGTGGAAGCGCTTGCGCAGGCGAGCCAACGCAAGGACCGATGACATGGCTGAAACGACGATCGATATGGCCACCTTCCAGGAACTGCAGGAGACGGCGGGCGCGGAGTTCGTGACCGAGCTGGTCGACACCTTCCTGGAAGAGGCGCCGCAGATGGTCAAAGAGCTGCGCGCTGCACTCGCGGCGGGCGAGGCCGACAAGTTCCGCCGCGCCGCGCATTCGCTCAAGTCGAACAGCAACACCTTTGGCGCCACCCGGCTGGGCGAGATGGCGCGCGAACTCGAACTCAAGGGGCTGGACGCGGCGCGCGCCGGTGGTGCGGAAACGCTCGACGAGTTGTCGCACGAATACGCCCGCGTGGCGGCGGCCTTGAAGAGGCTGCGTGATGCCTGAGCCGCGCTCCGAAGGCCGCGGTGCTGCCGCGCGGCTGCTGGTGGTGGACGACAACAAGGTGAATCGCCTGTTGCTCGGGCGCAGCCTGGAACAGCAGGGCCACAAGGTCGCCACTGCCGAAAACGGCCGCGTTGCGCTTGAGATGCTGCGCGCAGACGCCTACGACCTGGTGCTGCTCGACATGGAAATGCCCGAGATGGACGGCTTCCAGGTCCTCGAGCAGTTGATGGCCGACCGGGGCCTGCGCGACCTGCCGGTGATCGTGACTTCGTCGCTCGAAGGCGTTTCGAACATCGTGCGTTGCATCGAACTGGGCGCCGAAGATTACCTGAGCAAGCCTATCAACCCGGTGCTTCTGCGCGCGCGCATCGGTGCCAGCCTGGAGAAGAAACGCCTGCGCGACCAGCAGAAGGAACTGGTGCGGCGCTTTGCCACGTCCGAGGTGGCGCAGGACATGCAGCAGTCGGGCTTTTCGCTCGGCGGCAAACGCGTGTTCGCCAGCGTGATGTTCTCCGACATCCGCGGCTTCACGTCGCTGGTGGAGTCGCAGCCGCCGGAAGAGACGATCGAGCTGCTCAACACCTACTACACGCTGATGTTCGACGCCATCAGCGGCCACGGCGGCGTGGTCAACCAGATGATCGGCGACGGCCTGATGGCGATCTTCGGCGCGCCGCTGCCGCTGCCCGAGCATTGCGCGCGCGCGGTCGAGGCGGCCCAGGAAATGATCGAGCTGATCGCCATGTTCAACCAGGAACGCCTGGCCACGGGCAAGGCCGAGATCCAGATCGGCATCGGCATCGCCACCGGCGACGTGATTGCCGGCTACACCGGCACGCAGCAGCGCGCCACCTACACCTGCATCGGCGACACGGTGAACCTGGCGGCGCGGCTCGAAGCGCACACGAAGGAAGCGAAGCGCGCCATCCTGATCGATGAAGCGACGCGCACCGGCCTGGGCCCACACGCGCGGCTCGATGCGCTCGGGCCGGTGCAGTTCAAGGGCAAGGCTGGGGCCGTTGACGTTTACGCCGTGTGCGACGCTACGCAGGCAGGGTGAACGCGTCGGATTGACCCTGCTTACGCGACAGCGAGCTGCTGTCCTGGCGGTTCGGCTTCGGGCGGCGCCAGGTGCGCGATGGCATTCGCGTAGTACGCGACCAGTTCGTCGGCGCCGGCGGCCATGCTGAACAGACCGTCCTCTTCGACCACCAAGTGCCTTTGCACCAGCATGCGCAGGCCCACGCCGAACGCGTAGTCCTGGTCCTGGCGCGGGATGTACTGGTGCGCGCCATGGGCCTGCAGGCTCGCCATGCGCTGGTGCATCGCGGCCTTCAGTTCCAGCTCGCTCCAGCGGCGCTGCGGTGCGTCGATGAACAGCGCCGCCACCAGCGACACCGGCAAGACCGGAATCACCTGGCCGATCTGCGCCATCAGGTGTTCGGCCAGGCGCGTCACTTCGATTTTTCGGGCGTCGTCGCTCAGCGCGGGGAAGTGCAGCGCGTGCTCCTTGCACCAGGCGCGCATCGACACCGGCGCGCCGAAGTTGACGCAGGCGTAGCCGAAGCGATGCCAGCTGCCGTTCAGCGCCCGCCACAGCTGGCCGCCCCAGAACGACAACAAGGTGCGCACTGCTTGCACCTTGCCGGGGCGCGGCGCGTCGGGGTGGCGCTTGAGCAACTGGGTGCGGTCTTCGAGCACGCGGTCGTAGTTCAGGCCGACCGGCAGGAACACAATGTCGCGCCGGTCAGTGGACTCGCGCTCATCGAAGCCCTTGAGCATGTAGTCGAGCAGGCCGAAGCGCGGCGCACGCAACTTGCCGTCGATTGTCAGGCCCCCTTCGGGGAACATCGCCTGCGTGACGCCGGCCTCAGTGGCCATCTGCACGTAACGCTGCAGCACCACACGGTACAGCGGGTCGCCCGAATTGCGCCGCACGAAGAACGCGCCCATCGCGCGGATGAGCTGCTGCAAGCCCCACACCCGCGCCCATTCGCCCACCGCGTAGCTGAGCGTGACGCGCTCGGCGGCGAGGAACGACACCAGGATGTAGTCCATGTTGCTGCGGTGGTTGATGACGAACACCAGCGTCGAGTTCGGTGCCATGCCCTTGAGCAAGGCCTCGTCGGCAAAGCCGATGCGCACCCGGTACAGCAACCGAGCGACCGCCCGCGCCAGCGTGTAGCCGACGCGAAAGTAGATGTAGGCATTGAACGACGGCACGATCTCGCGCGCATAACGGTCGATGCGCTTGAGCACCATGGGCAGCGGCTCGTTGTTGCTGTTGGCGTATGCAAGCGCGGCGGCCTGCACCTTGGGGTCGTGGAAGACGCGGTCGATCAGCGTCTGGCGGCGCGTCAGCTTGAACGACGGCAGCTGCACCGCGAGCGTAGTGTTGACCTTCTGGATCAAACGGTTGATGCGCCGGCGCAGGAACCAGCGCATGCCGGGGGCGAGCAGCAACACCAGCACGCTCCACAGCGCCAAGCACAGCAGCAGCGCAAACAGCCAGAACGGCAGGGCGACCGGGTCGGTCATGGCGCTTCGGCCAAACGGGGCATTTCTTGCAGGCGCTGTGGGGAAGGATGGGTTGCGCGATGATTACAGCATCGAACTCGCGCTGCCGACACTAGGGCTTGCCAGCGCGCCGGCTTGAACTTCGGAGGATCCGCTTGCACGTCTTGTTCGTTCACGGCATGGGCCGCTCACCGCTGTCGGGCTGGCCGGTGCTGTGGCATCTGCGGCGTGCCGGGCTGCACACCCACACCTTCGGCTACGCCGTCACACTGGGTGACTTTTCCGCGATTCGCGCTCGCCTGGTGGCCCGCATCAGCGCGCTGGCGGCGCGTGGCGACTATTGCCTGGTCGGTCACTCGCTGGGCGGTGTGCTGATCCGCGCGGCATTGAATGCGCTGCCCGCTGCGGTGGCGCGGCCCCGTCGCATCTTCCTGCTCGGCTCGCCGCAGCAACCGGCCCGTCTGGCGAAACTGCTCGGTGCGAACCCGGTGTTCCGCGCCCTCACGCGCGACTGCGGCCAGTTGCTCGGCTCACGGGAACGCATGGCGGCGGTGGGCGCCGTGAGTGTGCCCACCACCAGCATCGTCGGTGTGGGCGGGCCGGCGCGACGCTTCACGGTGTTTCCCGATGAGCCGAACGACGGTGTGGTGTCGCTCGACGAAGTCAGCGCGGCCTGGCTCACCGACCAGGTGCAGCTCTGCGAACTTCACACTTTTTTGCCGATGAGCCGGGGCGTGGCCCGCATCATTCTGGAGCGGCTGGCGCATGATGCCGCCTGATGCCGTGTTGGCCCGATGCTACCCTTGGGGCCCCCGCGCCTCGGCGCAGCGGCAACGCCTGCCTTGCTCCCCCACTCGCCGTAGCCTCTCCATGTCCCGTTCGCCAGCGCCCCTGTCAGTGTTAGCCGCGATGTTCCTGGCGGCTCAGTTGAGCGCATGTGACGGCGGCGGGGGCAGTGCGCCGCCGGCAGCGCGCTCCGCTTCGGGTGCGGGATCGCCGGATGCCGCCACAGCCTCAGTGGCCGCCCCTGTGGCCGCGCGCACCGCCGCGGCCCCGCCAGTCACGGTGACGACAGTGCGGGCGCAGCAGCGCGACATGGCGGTGGTGCTCAGTGCCACCGGCAGCGTCACACCGCTGTCGAGTGTCGACATCCGGCCGCAGGTGACCAGTGTGGTCACCAGGGTGCACATCCGCGAAGGCCAGTTCGTGCGCGCCGGCGATCTGCTGTTCACGCTCGATGCGCGCACCGACGAAGCGAACGTCGCGAAGGCGCGCGCCCAGCTTGCCAAGGATGAAGTGGGGCTGGCCGATGCACAACGCCAGCTCGCGCGCAGCCGCGACCTGCTGGGGCAGGGTTTCGTGTCGCAGGGTGCGTTGGACGCGAACCAGACTCTGGTGGACTCGCAGCTTGCGCTGATCAATGCCGACCGCGCCGCGCTGGACGCGGCGCGCGTTGCGCTGTCCAACGCGCGCATCACGGCGCCAAGCGCCGGACGCGCCGGCGCCATCAATGTGTTTCCCGGCAGCTCGGTGCAGGCGAACCAGACTGCGCTGGTCAGCATCACCCAGCTCGACCCGATCGCGGTCGGTTTCAGCCTGCCGCAGCGCCACCTGGCGGACGCACTGCAGGCCCTGAAGGGCGGGGGCTCGGTCGTCACGGCGGTGCTGCCCGACAAAGGCGCTGCGTTGCAGGGCACGCTGCAGTTCGTCGACAGCGCGATCGATCCGGCGTCGGGCTCGGTGAAGGTCAAGGCAGTGTTCGCGAACCGCGATGCGAAGCTGTGGCCGGGTGCCTTCCTCGACGTGGCGATGAACGTTCGCACGATCAAAGGCGCGGTGGTTGTGCCCCAGGCCGCAATCATCCAGACCGCGCGCGGTGCGATCGTCTACGCCATCGACGGTGGCAAGGCGGCGTTGCGGCCGGTGCAGGTGCTCCACGCCCAGGGGGAAGACGCAGCGGTGAGCGGCGTCAAGCCGGGCGAGGCCATCGTGCTTGATGGCCGGCAGAACCTTCGGCCGGGCGCGTCGGTCGTCGAGCGTGCGCGCGAAGCCGTTGCAAGCGCGGCGAGCGGCGCGGCCAGCGGTGCGGCGAACGATGCCGCTGCCAAGGCCTTGGCGAGCAGGTCGGACGGGTCGGGCGGCGCGCGGAGCGACGCTCCGAATGGCGCTGCAGCGACGAAGGAGAAGGCGGCACCATGAATCTCTCCGAACACTTCATTCGCCGGCCGGTGATGACGGTGCTGCTCAACGCGGCGATCGTGCTCGTGGGAGTGATCGGCTATCGCAGCATTCCGGTCGCGGCGCTGCCGAGTTACGACACGCCGGTGATCAACGTGTCTGCGTCCCTGCCCGGTGCCAGCCCTGCAACCATGGCGACATCGGTGGCGCTGCCGCTGGAGCGGCAATTCCAGACCATCCCGGGGCTGGCGACCATCAGTTCGTCGAGTACCTTGGGCAACACCTCGGTGACGTTGGAGTTTGTAGAGGACCGCAACATCGATGCGGCTGCGGTCGACGTGCAGGCGGCGCTGCTGCGTGCGCAACGCGCGTTGCCGCAGGACATGACGGCGCTGCCGTCGTATCGCAAGGTCAACCCCGCCGATACGCCGGTGCTTTTCGTGGCGATGACTTCACCGTCGCTGGCGCCGTCCGACCTGCAGGACTTTGCCGAGCACCTCATTTCACCCACCTTGTCGACGCTGGAGGGCGTGGCGCAGGTGAACATCTTCGGCGCGAAGCGCTATGCGGTGCGGGTGCGGGTGCGGCCCGACGCGCTGGCGGCGCGCAACATCGGTCTGGACGAACTGAGCGGTGTGTTGCGCGCGGCGAACGTCAATACGCCGGTGGGCACGCTGGACGGCGCGCGCCAGACGCTGACGCTGCAGGCGAACCAGCAATTGCGCAACGCGGCTGACTTCGCCGGGTTGATCATCAGCCAGCGCGGCGGCAACGCGGTGCGCCTGCGCGACGTGGCGGACGTGGAAGACAGCATCGAGTCGCTCAAGACCTGGGCCACCGTGAATGGTGAAAGTTCGATCTCGATGGGGGTCTTTCGCCAGCCCGGGGCAAACACGGTGCGCGTGGTGGATTCGGTGCGCGCCGCGCTGCCCGAGCTGCAGC
This sequence comes from Rhizobacter sp., assembly GCA_031396425.1. Lineage (GTDB taxonomy): Bacteria > Pseudomonadota > Gammaproteobacteria > Burkholderiales > Burkholderiaceae_C > JAEMQF01. Next base: position 14,456 of record JANNKS010000545.1, read on the forward strand.
GGCAGATGCCTCAGTCGATTCGCATCCTGCCCGTGAATGACCGCTCGGTGTCGATTCGCAATGCGCTGCACGACGTCACGCTCACGCTGATGGGGACCATCGCGCTGGTCGTGCTGGTGATCTTCCTGTTTCTGCGCCGTTTCGTCGCCACCGCGATTCCCGCGCTGTCGCTGCCGATCTCGCTGATGGGTGCGGTGGCCTTGTTGTGGGGCCTGAACTACAGCCTGGACAACATCTCGCTGCTGGGCCTGACGCTGGCCGTCGGCCTGGTCGTCGACGATGCGATCGTGATGCTGGAAAACATCATGCGCCACGTCGAGAACGGCATGGCGCCGTTCCAGGCCGCGCTGCGCGGTGCGCGTGAGGTCGGCTTCACCATCATCTCGATCTCGACCTCGCTCATCGCGGTATTCATTCCGATCTTCTTCATGCCCGGCGTGATCGGGCTGCTGTTCCACGAGTTTGCGGTGGTCGTCGGCCTGGCGATCCTGGTGTCGGCGTTCGTCTCGCTGACCCTGGTGCCGATGCTGGCGAGCCGGTTCCTCACCGATGAAGAGCACAAGAAGCACCCCGGCTTCATCGTGCGGTCGTTCGAGCGCGGTTTCAACGCACTGCTGGCCGGCTACACGCGTTCGCTCGACGTGGCGCTGCGCTTTCGCAAGGTGGTGCTGGGCGTTGCGGCGCTGACCTTCATCGCCACCGCGTGGCTGTTCGTGATCATTCCGAAAGGCTTCTTTCCCCAGGAAGACATCGGCCAGATTCGCGTCAACACCGAAGCTGCCGAAGACACCTCGTTTCCGGAGATGGTGCGGCTGCAGGAACGGGTGGGCGCAATCATCCGCGCCGACCCCAGCATTGCCACGGTGAATTCGTTCAACGGCGGTTCGGGGGCGCAGAACACCGGTCGCATGTTCATCAACCTCAAGCCGCGCGCCGAGCGGCCGCCGATGAAAGAGGTGGTCGACGAGCTGCGCCGCAAGCTGCGCGCGGTGGCCGGCATCAACGTGTTCCTGCAGCCGGTGCAGAACCTGCAGCTGGGTGGCCGGCCGAGCAAGTCGCAGTTCCAGTACATCCTGCAAAGCGTGCGCGCCGACGAACTGAACGAATGGGCCACCAAATTGCAGGACAAGTTGAGCACCGACCCGCTGTTCCGCGACGTGACGAGCGACGCGCAGCTGCGCGCCCTGCAGGCCCAGCTCAAGATCGACCGCGACCGCGCCAACACGCTGGGCGTGTCGATCGACGCGATCCGCAGCGCGCTGTACAGCGCGTTCGGCGAGCGCCAGGTGTCGACGATCTACCTGCCCACCGACAGCTATCAGGTGATCATGGAAGTCGCGCCCGACGCCAAGCAGGACGAAAGCGCGCTCGGCGACGTGTATGTGCGCTCCAGCACCGGGGCGCTGGTGCCGCTGTCGAGCTTTGCGACGGTGGAGCGCACGGTCGGACCGACCTCGATCAACCATGTGGGCCAGCTGCAGGCCGTCACGGTGTCGTTCAACCTCGCCACCGGCGTGGCGCTGGGCGACGCGACGGCGCGCATCGACAAGGCGGCGCAGGAGATTCGCCTGCCGAGTTCGATCATCACCAGCTATGGTGGCGACGCGGCGGTGTTCAAGAAGTCGCAGGGCAGCCAGGCAATCCTGATCATCGCCGCGCTGCTTGTAATCTATGTGCTGCTGGGGGTGCTGTACGAGAGCTACATCCACCCGCTCACCATCCTGGCCGGCCTGCCTTCGGCGGCAGTGGGCGCGTTGGCCACGTTGATGTTGTTCGGACAGGACCTGACCTTGATCGCGACCATCGGCATCCTGCTGTTGATCGGCATCGTCAAGAAGAACGCGATCATGATGATCGACTTCGCGCTCGACGCGCAGCGGCACCAGGGCGCGACCCCGGCTGCCGCCATCCGCGAGGCCTGCGTGCTGCGCTTTCGGCCGATCATGATGACCACGCTGGCGGCGCT
>JANNKS010000553.1:0-10335 GCA_031396425.1 Rhizobacter sp.
CGACGCGCCCACCGCAAGCGGAAACAACAGCAGGCCGCCGAGGCCGAAGGTGAACGCGAGCGGCGGGCTGCCGATGAACACATCGTCGGCGCGCGGGCGCAGCACATGAGCGGGCCAACACGCGCAGGCGGCCATCACGTCGCGATGGAAATGCATCGTGCCCTTGGGTTGGCCGGTCGTGCCCGAGGTGAACGCGATGATGCAGGTATCGTCTCGGCCAGTCTTCACGTTGTCGAAGTGGGCATGTTTGCCGGCAGCGCGCGCGTCCAGCCCGGTGGGTTCGGTGCTGTTGAAATGCACAAGCTGCTTCAGGGTCGGGCACGCCGGCAGCGCAAGCGCCAACTCGTCGGCAAGGCGCACATCGCACAGGGCGTGGCTGACTTCGGCCTTGTGCACGATCTGCGTCAACTCCTTCGCGCGCAGCAACGGCATGCTGCCCACCGCGATGCCGCCCGCCTTCACCACCGCGAACCAGCACGCCGCCAGACGCGGTGAATTCGCACCGCGAAGCAGAACCCGGTTGCCTGGCACCATGCCCATGTCCTGCACCAGCACCTGGGCGATCGCATTCGCCTCGCGTTGCAGATCGGCGTAGGTCCAGCGCAGGCCCTGGCCCTGAATGCACAGGCGGCTGCCCTGGCCGCCGGCCACCCAGCGGTCGAGCAGTTCACTGGCGCAATTGAGCTGTTCGGGGAACTGCAGCTCGGGACGGTCGAAAAGAAAGTCGGGCTGCTGTTCGACGGGCGGCAGATGGTCGCGTGCGAAGGTGTCGATGTGCGCCGAGAACGTCATCGCGGTCTCCTGGTTTCAGGCACTGTTCCGGTTCGCCTTCAGCAGCTCGCGCGCAATGATGTGCTGCTGCACTTCGGTGGCACCTTCGTAGATGCGCAGGGCGCGAATTTCGCGGTACAGGCTTTCGACCACGTTGCCGCTCACCACCCCGGCGCCGCCCCAGAGCTGCACCGCGGCGTCGATGACCTGCTGTGCACCTTCGGTTGCGGCCATCTTGGCCATCGCGGCCTCGGCCGTGATGACGCGCCCGCGGTCGCGCAGCCAGGCGGCCCGGTAGGTCAGCAGCGCGGCGCTGTCCACGGTCGTGGCCATCTGCGCCAGCTTGGCCTGTGTCAATTGCAGGTCCGCGAGGTGCTGGCCGAACATCTTTCGTGATGCAGCGCGCTTCAGCCCCTCGTGCAGGGCGCGCCGCGCAAAGCCGAGCGCGGCCGCCGCCACCGAGGTGCGGAACACGTCGAGTGTCTGCATCGCGACGCGAAAGCCTTGGCCCGCCACGCCCAGCATCTGGCTGCGCGGAACGCGGCAGTTGTTGAAGCGCAGCGTGGCAAGCGGGTGCGGCGCGATCACCTGGATGCGCTCGGCAATCTCGAGCCCATACGAGTTCGCATCGACGATGAACGCCGAGATGCCGTCGCTCGCCCGTGGCGGCTTGGCTTTGCCGCTGGCTTGCGAAGCAGCGCCGTTGCCGCCTGGCGCACTGAGCGGGCTGGTGCGCGCAAACACCACATAGAAATCGGCAATGCCGCCGTTGCTGATCCAGGTCTTCTCGCCGCTGAGCACATAGCTGTCGCCCTCTTCACGTGCGCTGCATGCCATCGCGGCCACGTCGGAACCGGCGTCGGGCTCGGACAATGCAAACGCCGCAATCGCCTGGCCGCGCGCCACCCGGGGCAGATAGCGCTCGCGCTGCGCGGCGTTGCCGTGCAGCGAGATCGCACCCGACCCGAGGCCCTGCATCGCGAAAGCGAAGTCGGCCAGGCCGTTGTGGAACGCGAGCGCCTCGCGCAACATGCAGATCGCGCGCGTGTCGATCACCTCGGCGGCGCCGCCGTGGGCTGCACCCGCCACCGCATGTCGCAACCAACCCGCTTCGCCCAACTGGCGCACAAGCTGCCTGCAGGCGTTGTCCACATCCAGGTGCGGGCCATGGCTGGCGAATTGCGCAGCAGCTCCATCGGCCAGCCAGGCGCCCAGCTCGCGGTGCCGTTCGTCGAAGAACGGCCATTCGAGGTGCGCCGTGTTCATGCTCGGGTTCATGCTCAATCCCCTTCGAAAACCGGCCGCGCCTTCGCGGTGAAGGCCTGGTAGGCGCGATGAAAGTCCTGCGTCATCATGCAGATCGCCTGCGCCTGCGCTTCTGATTCGATCGCTTCGTCCACGCCCATCGCCCACTCCTGGTGCAGCATGCGCTTGGTCATCGCGTGGCCGAAACTGGGGCCGGTGGCGAGCTCGGCGGCCCAATCGATGGCGCTCGCGCTCAGGACATCCGGCTCGACGACGCGGTTGTAGAAGCCCCAGCTCAGGGCCTCGTCACCCGGCAGGGCCCGGCCCGTGTAGAGCAGCTCCGACGCCCGCCCCTGGCCGATGATGCGCGGCAGAATGCTGCACGACCCCATGTCACAGCCCGCCAGGCCGACGCGCGTGAACAGGAAGGCGCACTTGCTGCGCGCCGTGCCGACGCGCAGGTCGGACGCCATCGCGACGATCGCGCCGGCACCTGCGCACACCCCGTCGATCGCCGAGACGATGGGTTGCGGGCAGGCGCGCATCGCCTTCACCAGGTCGCCCGTCATGCGCGTGAAGGTCAGCAGGTCGGGCATGCTCATCTGGGTGAGCGGCCCGATGATCTCGTGCACGTCACCGCCTGAGCAGAAGTTGCCGCCTGCGCCCTGGATCACGACGGCGCGCACGTCGTCGGCGGCGCCGAGCAGGCGGAACAGGTCGCGCAGTTCGGCGTACGAGTCGAACGTCAACGGGTTCTTGCGCTCGGGCCGGTTCAGCGTGATCACGCCGACCTGGCGCTGCACCGCCCAGCCGAAATGGCGTGGCGCCAAGGTGCTGGCGGCACGCCGGTTGCCGTCGACGAGGTGAGTGTCCATGGTGCGGGTCATGTTCGGCTGTCTTTCCTGGTTTTAGGTTGCACCTCGAACGATGCGAGGTGTTGTTTCAGCGTCGCCAGCAGCGCCTGCACCTGGGTCTTCTGGCCGCTGCTCCAGCCGTCAAACAGCTCGACGATCCACTGCTCGTGAATCGCGGCCATGCGTTTGAACTGGCGCCGGCCGGCCGCCGTCAGGCGCACGGCGTAGGCGCGCCGATCGCCGGGGTGTGCGGCGCGCAACACCAGGCCTTCGGCCTCGAGCTGGTCGGTGATGCCGGTGACGCTGCCGCCGGTGACCATCAAGCGCTGCGACAGCTCGCTCATCGTCAGACCCTTGGGGTGGCGTTCGAGTTGCGCCAGCAGGTCGAAGCGCGGCAACGTGGTGCCGAACTCGCTGCGCAGCCGGCTGCGCACCACGCCCTCGACCCGCGTGGTGCACGACAGCAGGCGCAACCAGAGCTTGAGCGCCTGGTGGTGGTCGGCGAAGACACGCGACTCCAGGTCGGGCTGCGGCAGCGGCTGGGCAGCGTGCATCACACGCCCTGCGCCAGGTTGGCCTGTTCCTGCGGCGTCAGCGTGGCACTTTGCACCAGCAGCGAACGCTCGCGTTCCAGGTTGCGTTCGAGCTGGTTCTTGCCCGACAGGTACTGCACCGGCCAGTCGGCGCCGATGCCCGCGGTGTAGCCGATCTTCGCCGCCTCGAGCAGCGTCCACGCCGGGTTGGCCAGGTGCGGCCGGGCGATCGCGCACAGGTCGGCGCGGCCAGCGGCGATGATGCTGTTCACATGGTCGGCTTCGGAAATGGCGCCCACCGCCATCGTCGCAATCCCGACTTCGTTGCGGATGCGGTCGGCGAACGGCGTCTGGTACATGCGGCCGTAGACGGGCTGCTGCAGCTTGCTGACCTGGCCCGACGACACGTCGATCAGGTCGGCGCCGGCCGCCTTGAATGCGTGCGCCATCTGCACCGCGTCGTCGGGCGTGTTGCCGCCCTCGACCCAGTCGTGCGCCGAGATGCGCACCGACATCGGCAGGTCTTTCGGCCAGACCGCGCGCATCGCGGTGAACACTTCGAGCGGGAAGCGCAGGCGGTTCGCCATGCTGCCGCCGTACAGATCATTGCGCTGGTTGGTCAGCGGCGACAGGAACGCCGACAACAAGTAGCCGTGCGCGCAATGCAGCTCCAGCCAGTCGAAGCCGGCGCTCGCGGCGCGCCGGGTGGCGGCGACGAAGTCTGCGGTGACACCTTGCATGTCGTCGCGCGTCATCGCGCGCGACCAGTGGCTCACACCGTCGAGGAATTGCTGCGGCGAAGCGGAGATCAACGGCCAGTTGCCCGATTCGAGCGGCTGGTCTTCGCCGCCCAGCCACGGCACGCGGGTCGAGCCCTTCGCGCCGGCGTGGCCGAGCTGCATCGCGATCTTCGCGCCGCTGCTGCCGTGCACGAAATCAACGATGCGTTTCCAGGCCAGCGTCTGCGCGTCGTTCCACAAGCCCGGGCAGCCGGGCGTGATGCGTGCGTCGGGCGAGGTGCAGGTCATTTCGCAGAACACCAGCCCCGCGCCGCCCATCGCACGCGAGCCCAGGTGCACCAGGTGGTGGTCGGTGGGCAGACCGTCCACCGCGCTGTATTGCGCCATGGGTGACACGACGACGCGGTTCTTCAGCGTCACGCCGCGCAGCGTGAACGGCGTGAACATCGGCGGCACACCGGTGGCGGCCAGACCGGCGCCGTGGGCGAGCCAGTCTTCATAGCCGCCCACATAGGCCTTGTCGCGCAGGCGCAGGTTCTCGTGCGAGATGCGCTGCGAACGGGTCAACAGCGAATAGGCGAACTGCTCGGGCGCGAGCCGCGCGTGGCGTTCGACGTTCTCGAACCACTCGGTCGAGTTGCGCGCCGCGTTCTGGATCTTCAGCACCTCGACGCTGCGGCGCGCTTCATAGTCCTCCAGCGCGGCCGTCAGGTCACCCGGGTGCGCGGCCATGCTGGCAGCCAGGTCGATCGCGTCTTCGAGCGCCAGCTTGGTGCCCGAGCCGATCGAGAAGTGCGCGGTGTGCGCGGCGTCGCCCATCAGCACCACCGGCGTTCCCCGGCCGTCCGCCCCCTGGCGGTGCACCCAGCGCTTGCACACGACACGCGGAAAGCGGATCCACACGGCCGAACCGCGCAGGTGGGCCGCATTGCTCATCAACGCGTGGCCGTCGAGGTACTTCGCGAACAAGCGCTCGCAGAATGCGATGCCCTCTTCCTTCGACATCTCTTCCAACCCGGCGGCGCGCCACACCGCTTCGGGCGCTTCGACGATGAAGGTGGAGGTGTTCGCGTCGAACCGGTAGGCGTGCGCCTGGAACCAGCCCCATTCGGTATGCTCGATCGCAAAGGTGAACGCGTCGAACAGCTTGTGCGTGCCGAGCCAGACAAAACGGCACTGGCGCAGGTCGACATCGGGCTGGTAGGTCGCGGCGTACTTGTTGCGGATGCGGCTGTTCAGGCCGTCGGCGGCGATGATCAGGTCGGCGTCGATCTGCGTGTCGTCGGGGCAGTCGGTCGCAAACTGCATCTGCACGCCGAGCTCGATGCAACGGTCTTGCAGAATGTTGAGCAGCCGGCGCCGCCCGATGCCGCAGAAACCATGGCCCGACGAACGCACGCTGCGCCCCTTGAAGAACACTTCGATGTCGTCCCAGTGGTTGAACGACTCGTTGATCTGCGCGGCGGTCTTGGGGTCGGCGCGCTGCAGCGCACCCAGCGTCTGGTCGGAGAACACCACGCCCCAGCCGAAGGTGTCGTCGGCGCGGTTGCGCTCGAGCAACGTGACCTGGTTGGCCGGATCGCGCTGCTTCATCAGCAGCGCGAAATACAGGCCCGACGGGCCCCCGCCGATGCAGGTGATGCGCATGTGCAATGCCCTTGAAGTGTGGGTTCGGCTCGAACGGCTTCGCATGAAGCCCGTACGAGCCCAGCCGCGGCACTTTATCCCTTGATATTTTAAGTGTCAAGCAATAACATGCAGCCCACCATGCCGCGACTCTGGGACATGCTGAAGGCCGACGCACCGCCGGTGCGCGCGGTGCTGAGGGGACCGTGATGATCACTCGGAATGACTGCCTGGCACTCGATGCCGAAGATGTGCTGGCGCCGCTGCGCGATCAGTTCGATCTGCCGGCCGGGGTGATCTACCTCGACGGCAATTCGCTCGGCGTGTTGCCCAAGGCGACTGCAGCGCGCATCCAGCAGGTGGTGCATGACGAATGGGGCCGCGACCTGATCCGCAGCTGGAACAGCGCCGGCTGGATCACGCTGAGTACCCGCATCGGCGACAAGATCGCGCCGCTGGTGGGTGCCGGGCCGGGCGAGATCGTGGTGGGCGATTCGACGTCGGTCAACCTGTACAAGGTGCTGAGCGCGGCGCTTGCGCTGGCACGCGCCGATGCGCCGCAGCGCCGGGTCATCGTGTCCGAGCGCAGCAACTTCCCGACCGACCTGTACATCGCCGACAGCCTGGCGCGCGAGCGCGGCTTCACGCTGAAGCTGGTCGAACCGGGGGAAGTGATTGCCTCGCTGAACGCCGACGTGGCGCTGTTGATGCTCACCCATGTCAACTACCGCAGTGGTCGCATGCACGACATGGCCGCGATCACGCGCGCCGCGCATGCCGCCGGCGCGCTGGTGGTGTGGGATCTGGCGCATTCGGCGGGCGCGGTGCCGGTGAACCTGAAAGGCACCGGACCGACGGGCGACGCCGCCGACTTCGAGAGCCGCAACCGCGAAGCCGCAGACTTCGCGGTGGGCTGCGGCTACAAATACCTCAACGGCGGCCCGGGCGCGCCGGCCTTCGTCTGGGCGCATCCGCGCCACACCGCGCGCATGGACCGCGAACAACTGCGCCAGCCGCTGTCGGGCTGGTTGGGCCACGCGGCGCCGTTCGAATTCAGCACCGCGTATCGGCCCGCACCAGGCATTCAGCGCTTCGTCTGCGGCACGCCGCCGGTGCTGTCGCTCGCCGCGCTGGAATGCGGCGTCGACGGTTTCATCGCTGCGCAGGCGCACGGCGGCATGGCGGCACTGCGGCGCAAGTCTCTGGCGCTCACCGATCTGTTCGTTCAACTGGTGGAGTCGCGCTGCACCGGCCAGGGCCTGTCGCTGATCACACCGCGCGAGGGCGCGCGGCGCGGCAGCCAGGCGAGCTTCGCGCATGACAACGGCTACCCCATCATGCAGGCCTTGATCGCGCGCGGCGTGATCGGTGACTTCCGTGCCGGCGACCCGGCCAGCGAATCCGACCGCGAAGGCATCCTGCGCTTCGGCTTCACGCCGCTGTACACCCGCTTCATCGACGTGTGGGACGGCGTCGAGCACCTGGTGCAGGTGCTGGCCAGCGGCGAATGGCGCGAGCCGCGCTTCGGCGAGCGCGCCGCAGTGACCTGAGGGACATCGAATGAGCACGGAAAAGATCGTCCACGACGAAGGCGCGCAACTCGACTTCTCGAAGGACATGAGCTACGGCGACTACCTGCACCTCGACGCGGTGCTCGGCGCGCAGCACCCGCTGTCGCCCGAACACAACGAGATGCTGTTCATCGTGCAGCACCAGACAAGTGAACTCTGGATGAAGCTGCTGCTGCACGAGCTCGCCGCCGCAGTCGACGACGTGAAGGCCGATCGCCTGGGCAGCGCGTTCAAGAAACTCGCCCGCGTCAGCAAGATCATGGAGCAACTGGTGCACGCCTGGGACGTGCTGGCGACGATGACGCCGCCCGAGTATTCCGCCATCCGCCCCTACCTCTCCAGCAGCAGCGGCTTCCAGAGCTGGCAGTACCGGCGCATCGAGTTCACGCTGGGCAACAAGAACGCCGCAATGCTCAAACCGCATTCGCACCGGCCCGATTTGCTGGCGCAAGTCGAAGCCGCGTGGCGCGCGCCGTCGCTTTACGACGAATCGCTGCGCCTGCTGGCGCGGCGCGGCCTGGTCATTCCGGCCAGCCATCTCGAACGCGACTGGACCTTGCCCTATGTCGTCGACGATGCCGTTGAACAGGCCTGGCTCGCGGTGTACCGCGACCCGGACCGCCACTGGGATCTGTATCAACTCGGCGAGGAACTCACCGACCTCGAAGACGCGTTCCGGCTCTGGCGGTTCCGCCACGTGACCACGGTGGAACGCGTGATCGGCTTCAAGCGCGGCACCGGCGGCACCAGCGGTGTGGGCTACCTTCGCAAGATGCTCGACGTGGTGCTGTTCCCCGAAATCTGGAAATTGCGCACGAGTCTGTAGCGCACGGCTCGAGGCCCGCAAGCCTGCCGACGCCGCCGCGCTGGCCGTTCAGCGTCTGGACAACGTCGCGTGGCCGACTCGATTGACCGAAGGTCACGATTCGCTCATGCTTCCCGAATGCTGAATTCTCATTCGACGGCCGCTCGGCGGCAGTCCCTCAAGTCGCGGCTGCCCGCCTTGTTGATCGCGACAGCCAGCCTGTTGATGCTGTGCCCTTTCGCCACCGCGCAGGACGTGCTGCGCATCGGCTCGAAACGTTTCACCGAGTCGTACATCCTCGCCCAGGTGCTTGCCCAGACGGCCCAGACGGTGCAAGCGCCTGCCATGGTGGAGGTCAAACAAGGCCTGGGAAACACCGCGATCGTCTATGAAGCGCTGCGCTCGGGCAGCATCGACCTGTACCCCGAATACACCGGCACGATAGCGCAGGAAATCCTGAAGAGCAACGCGCCGCTGACGCTCGAGGCGATGCGCACCCAGCTCGCAGCGCTCGGCCTGGGTGTGGACGTGCGGCTCGGCTTCAACGACGGTTATGCGTTGGCGATGCGCGCCGATACCGCCAAGAAACTGGGCATCGCCAGACTCTCTGATCTTGCGCGCCACCCGACACTGCGGCTCGGCCTGAGCAACGAATTCATCGGCCGCGCCGACGGCTGGAAGGGGCTCGCCCAGCGTTACGGCCTGCCGCAGCAACCCACCGGCCTGGACCATGGCCTGGCCTACGATGCGGTGAGCGCCGCGCAGGTCGACGTGATCGACATCTACACCACCGACGCGAAGATCGACCACCTGGGCTTGCGCGTGCTCGACGACGACAGCGGCTACTTCCCGCGCTACGACGCGGTGCTGCTGTACCGGCTCGACGTGCCGCAGCGCTTCCCCAAGGCCTGGGCGGCGTTACAGGGATTGAGCGGCAGCATCAGCGAAAAGGCGATGATCGCGATGAACGCACGCGCCGAGCTGAACAGCGTCGCGTTCGACGTGATCGCGCGCGAACACCTGGCCGGCAAAGGCAACGTGAACCAGGGCAGCGGCTTCTGGGCCAAGCTGTTCGGGCCCGATTTCTGGCGCCTGACCGGGCAGCACCTCGGCCTGGTGCTGGGCGCCGTCGCTTTGGCGGTGCTGATCGGCGTGCCGCTGGCCGTGTGGGTGAATCCGCACCCGACCTGGCGCACCGGCGTGCTGGGAATGAGCGGCCTGCTGCAGACGGTGCCGTCGCTGGCGCTGCTGGCGGTGCTGATTTCGTGGTTGGGGCGCATCGGCAGCGTGCCGGCGATGACGGCGCTGACGCTCTACGCGCTGCTGCCCATCATGCGCAACACCTGCACCGGCCTGGCCGAGGTGCCCGCCGGCATCAAGGAGGCGGCCACGGCGCTGGCGTTGTCCCCGACGCAGCGGCTGTTCCTGATCGAGCTGCCGCTGGCGATGCCGACCCTGCTGGCCGGCGTGCGAACCGCCACCACCATTGCGGTGGGCACGGCGACGATTGCCGCGTTCATCGGCGCGGGCGGCTACGGCGAGCGCATCGTCACAGGCCTGGCGCTGAACGACAAACAACTGCTGCTTGCCGGCGCGCTGCCATCCGCGGCGCTCGCCTTGTTGTTCGAAGGCGCATTCGAACTCATCGCGCGCGCGATGCAGCGGCGCCGGGTTGGCTGATTTGGGGTCCATTGTGGATTGGCACTTGACGTCACCGGGTTGAGTCTGCTCACTTCGGAGCCACTGCGTCTGTTCGTGACCACACCTGGCAGCCGAGCGTCGCGGCAGGCGGTACCCGGCGGGGGCTCATGCTGTGGCGGTCTGCGCTTCGCTCCGACTTCACTGCGATGCTCGTCCTGAGGTCGCGCCGCAGAACTCGCTACGTTCGCTGCGCACACCGCTCAAACGCCGCGGCGAGTCAGATGTGGATGCGCGCTGCGCGCGCCGACCTCAGGACTGCGCTTCTCGTCGCCACAGAAATCGCCCCCACCGGGCACCGCCTGCCGCGCTGCAACAGCGGAGTTTTCGGTGGGGACAACCAACGTGACTCGCAAAGGCGCGTTCGGGCAGGCTGCAGCGCGCCTCTGGAGCGCCGAGCAGGTGAGCCCGGACATGAACAGTCCAGTGGACTGTTCGTGCCTGGCGAACGGCCAGCCCTCCTGGGCTGGCGCGGCCTGCAAGGCCAGGGCT
>JANNKS010000568.1:0-1719 GCA_031396425.1 Rhizobacter sp.
AAGCCGGTCGCGGTGACGTATTACGGTGTGCGTCACACCACGGCGAACAAGGCGATCAACAAGCCCGAGGACATGGTGGGCCTGAAGCTGCGCGTGCCCGACGCGCCGCTGTACATCATGTACCCCAAGACGGTGGGAGCGAACGCAACGCCGATCGCGTTCGCCGAGGTCTACCTCGCGCTGCAGAACAAGACGGTGGACGCGCAGGAGAACCCGTTGCCCACGATCGAGGCGAAGAAGTTCCACGAAGTCCAGTCGCACATCAATCTCACCGGCCACATCTCCGAGATGCTGATCACGATCGTCAGCGGCCAGACCTGGAACAAGCTCAGCGACGCCGACAGGCAAAGTTTCGAAGCGGTGCTGAAGGAAGCGGCCGCGAAGGCCACGGAGGACATCGTCGCGTCGGAAACCAAGCTCGTCGACGAGTTCAGCACCAAGTACAGGAAGACGGTGGTGCGCTCGGACCGTGCCGCTTTTGCCACCGTGTTCCAGAAAGCCCACCTGGGGCCCGATGCGACATGGGACAAGGCGCTGTACGACCGCGTTCAGGCGATCAAGTGACGCATCGACACCCACCTGAAATTCCCATTTCGACTCCCGCCATCGACTCACAAGGAAATTCCGCCATGATGAAACTGACCTCCCGGCTCGGCATGTTCGCCGCTGCCCTCGCCGCCCTGCTCGTTGCCGCCGGCCCCGCGCAGGCGCAGACCAAGCTCAAGTGGGCGCATGTGTACGAGACCTCCGAGCCGTACCACACCGAGTCGGTATGGGCGGCGGCCGAGATCAAGAAACGCAGCAACGGCAAGTTCGACATCCAGGTGTTTCCCGCCTCGTCGCTGGGCAAGGAGACCGACATCAACCAGGGCATGCAGCTCGGCACCGTTGACATGATCATCAGCGGCCCGAGCTTCGCGGCGCGCAGCTACCCGCGCCTGGGCATTGCCTACTACCCGTTCATCTTCCGCGACGGTGACCATCTGCTGGCCTACAGCAAGAGCGCCGTGTTCAAGGAGATGATCGACGGTTTTCGCGACAAGACCGGCATCCAGATCCTCGCCTACACCTACTACGGTGCGCGCCACACCACGAGCCAGAAGGCGTTCACCGACTGTGCCGGCATGAAGGGCCTGAAGATCCGCGTGCCCGACGTGCCCGCCTATCGCGCGACACCCGAGTCGTGCGGCGCCAATCCGACGCCGATCGCGTTTGCCGAGGTCTACCTTGCATTGCAGAACGGCACGGTGGATGCGCAGGAGAACCCGCTCACGACGATCGAGGCGAAGAAGTTTTATGAAGTCCAGAAGCACATCATGCTGACCGGCCATATCGTCGATGGCCTGACGACGCAGGTGGCGCCGCATCTTTGGAAGACGCTCAGCGACGCCGAGAAGGCAATGTTCACGGAAGTCGCGCTCGAGGCTGCGGCTCGCGCCACCGCGCAGATCAAGAAGCGCGAAGCCGAACTGGTCGACGAGTTCAAGAAGAAGGGCCTGGGCGTGAATCCGGTGAACCGGCAGAGCTTCGTCGACGCGGTTCTGAAGACCAAGTCGGTCGAATCGATGGGCTTCGACAAGAAGGATTACGACCGCATCGTCTCGATCAAGTAGCAGCGCACCGATCAACATCGACGACCTGCCCCTGGTGTTGGGTGACGACGGCGAGTTCCACGCCGTCGACGAAGCCGTGGACCTGTCGAACACGCCGCTCGAAGCC
>JANNKS010000068.1:0-5176 GCA_031396425.1 Rhizobacter sp.
CACCCGCGCGTGATCGCAACGCCGCACATCGGTGGCCTCACGCCCGCAGCGATCGAGCACCAGGCGATGGAAACGGTGCAGCAGGTCGCCGACATCCTGCAGGGCCGCCTGCCCAGGGGTGCGGTGAACGGGGCCCAGGCGGCGCGATTGCGCGATCGATTCGGCCGCTGAAGAACCGGTCGGAAGCCCGCTCCCACGGTCATTACGGCCGCCGGGCTGTTTCAGGGTTGCCTTGGCAGCGTGCGACGCACCAGCGCCTCGATGGCCAGCCCATAGCCGTCCACGCCCAGGCCGATGACGATACCCACGGCCACTGGCGAAAGCCAGGAATGGTGGCGGAATTCTTCGCGCGCATGCACGTTCGAGATGTGGACCTCGATCACCGGCACGCCCGTGCCCTTGATCGCGTCGTGCAAGGCGATCGAGGTGTGCGTGAACGCACCAGCATTGAAGACCACGCCGATCAGGCTGCCAGCGGCAAACGCACGTCCGGCGTCGTGAATCGCGTCGATCAGCACACCCTCATGGTTCGATTGGCGACAGTCGACGCTGTGGCCGAGCCGCTCGCCGGCTTCGCGGCACAGACGCTCCACGTCGGCGAGTGTGGCGGCGCCGTAGACCGCCGGCTCGCGCGTGCCCAGCAGGTTGAGATTGGGGCCGTTCAGAACGAGGATCGTGGACATGGCTGAGAGTAGTCCCTGGAAGGATATTGATGCCGGCTTCAGCCCGGATCATCGCGCAGAATCGCACCGATTCGGCACGCCGGTGCAGCGGCGTGCCCGCAATAGCCCTCTGCCGCAGCGCGCGCCAGTCGGTTACCCTGCGCAGGGCCAGCTCGGGCGCTGTGAAGTGCTCTTGCTCGGTGCCGGCATCTTCTCAAGGAGCGAACCGCATGAAAGTCCTGATCACCGGTGGCGGCTTCCTGGGGATCCGCCTGGGTCAGGCCTTGAGCGCGACAGGCCACGGCTTGCGTTACCTCGACATTGCGCCGGCGCCGCTGCCCGGGCTGGACTGGCGCCTGGGCGACGTGTCGTCGCCGCTGGCCGTCTCACGCGCGCTCGAAGGCTGTAGCCATGTGGTGCACCTGGCCGCGTTGCTGACCCCGGCCTGCGCTGCCGACCCGCATCGCGGTGCGCAGGTGAACCTGATCGGCACCTTGAATGTGTTCGAAGCGGCGCGCCGCTCCGGCCTGAAGCATGTGGTGTACGCCAGCAGCGCAGGCGTGTACGGCCCGGACGACGCCACGAGGCCACGCCCGACCACGCTGTACGGCACCTGGAAGCTGGCGTGCGAAGGCATGGCGCGCGCCTACTTCGCCGACCATGGCATCAGCAGCGTGGCGCTGCGTCCGTTCGTTGTCTACGGGGCCGGCCGCGAAGTGGGCATGTCGGCCGGCCCGAGCCTGGCCTGCCGCGCTGCCGCAAACGGCACGGCCTACGCCATTCCGTTCAGCGGCCGCACCGGCCTGGTGTACGTGGACGACGTGGTGCGCGCTTTTGCCGGCGCGCTCGCGCCGCGCATGAAGGGCGCGTTCGTGTTCGACATGCCCGGCGTGGTGGCGGCGGTCGACGAGTTCATCGCCGAACTGCGGCGTCAGGTTCCGGGCGCCGCCATCACGGCGCAGGGCATGACGCTGCCGAGCGCGGCCGACATCGCGCAGCCCGACATGGCGCCGGTGCTCGGTGCGCAGCCGGTCACGTCGCTCGCCGACGGCATCGCCGCCACGCTGGCGGCCCTGCGCAGCGGTGTTCAGCCCGTTTCGGCAAAGCTGTAGGGGCCACCGCGCGCCAGCGCACGCTGGTAGGCCGGCCGGGCGTGAATGCGCTGCAGCCAGGCCCACAGTTTCGGGCGGCTCGCGTCCAGGCCGGCGCGTTGCGATGCGGCCTCGAGCGGAAAACTCATCTGGATGTCGGCCGCGCTGAAGTCAGGCCCGGCGAACCAGGGGCTGCGGCCGAGTTCGGCCTCCATGAAGTCGAGCTGGCGCTTCAGGTTCGGCGTGACCAGCAGGCGCTGCACGTTGCCGGAAATCGCCCTTGCGATCGGCCGCACGAAAAACGGCATTGGGGCGGTCGTCACGCGGTCGAAGATGAGCTTGAGCAGCAGCGGCGGCATTGCCGACCCTTCGGCAAAATGCAGCCAATAGCGGTAGCGCAGGTGCTCGTCGCTGCCCACGCGCGGCACCAGCGCCGCGCCGCCGTGGCGCTCCACCAGGTACTCGATGATGGCACCCGATTCGGCCACGATCTGCGCGCCATCGGTGATCACCGGTGACTTGCCCAGCGCATGCACCTGCAGCAACGCGGGCGGTGCGAGCGAGGTCTTGGGGTCTCGCTCGTAGCGGCGGATGTCATAGGCGGCGCCCAGTTCTTCGAGCAGCCACAATACCCGCTGCGAGCGCGAATTTTCCAGGTGGTGTACGGTGATCATCCGAGTGTGAGGTGGCTGGGGTGCGGCGCATTGTGGCGCACACTTGGCGCTGCTTCGAGGGTGCACCGCCGAGCCGTCCCACATTGAGTTTCACTCCCTCATGACCGACACGCCCAAACTGCTGCCCGCCAGCGCGTTCCAGGCCACGACGGCGGACACCTTTCTGGCCAGCGCGCTGACCCGCGGCCCCTGGCACCCCGATCACCAGCACGCCGGCCCGCCGATCGCGTTGGTGTGCCGGGCTCTCGAGCGCGCGGCGCTGGGGCACGGCTTGACGCACCTGTGCCGGCTCACCGCGAATCTGCTGCGCCCAGTGCCGATCGGCGAAGTGACAATCGTCGTCGGCACCGACTATGTGGGGCGCAACACCGGGCATTTTTCGGCGCAGCTGATCGCGCTTGGCAAGGAAGTCGCGCGCTTCACGGCGCTGCTGCAGCGCGAGGCCGATGTCGTCCTGCCCGGCACCTTGGCCGACCCGGCAATGCCGTTGGCGATCCGCGGCCCGGACGAATCGATGCCGGCCGTGTTCCCGTTCAGCGGCCGCCATGTCGGCTACGCCGATCTGGTCGAAACCCGGGTCGCGCACGGCACCTTCTTCGGCGGCCCGTGCGCGGTCTGGTTCCGAATGCGCCAGGCCTTGCTCGACGGCGAAGCACCGAGCGCCTACCAGCGCGTGGCGGTGGCCGCCGATTCAGGCAACGGCAACAGCGCGGTTCTTGATTTCGCCAAGTACAGCTTCATCAATTCCGACCTCACGATCAACCTGCTGCGCCGCCCGCGCGGTGAATGGGTCGGCCTGGACGCCCGCACCCACCTCGGGCCACAAGGCAGCGGCCTGGCCGAATCGACGCTGTACGACACGCAGGGCCTGATCGGCCGCGCCACGCAGAGCCTGATGGTGCGCGCGCGTGGCTGAGCTGGTTCAATGCGCTGATTCGAATCGACACCCCGGGTGAACGCCATGTCTGCACCACTGCGCATCATTTCATCGATGGCGACCCGGCAGGTGCTCGCCGACCTGGTGGCGCAGTTCGAACGCACCTCGCCGCACCGGGTCAGCACCGAATCGGTGGGCGGCGTCGATGCCGCCAAACGCGTCCAGGCGGGCGAAGCCTTCGACGCGGTGGTGCTCGCCGCGAACGCGATCGATCAACTGATCGCAGCCGGCCGCATCGTCGCGGGCAGCCGGGTCGACCTGGTGAATTCGGGCGTAGCGGTGGCGGTGCGCGCCGGCAGCGCGCGGCCCGACATAGCCACCGAAGACAGCCTGAAACGCGCGGTGCTGGCGGCGCCCAGCATCGGTTTCTCCACCGGGCCGAGCGGCGTGCAACTGGCGAAACTCTTCGATCGTTGGGGCATTGCCGAGCAGATCAAGGGCCGCATCGTGCAGGCCCCGCCCGGGGTGCCGGTGGGCTCGCTGGTCGCCCAAGGCGAGGTGGCGCTGGGCTTTCAGCAGTTCAGCGAATTGATGAACCTCGCCGGCATCGACGTGCTGGGCCCGCTGCCGGCCGCGATCCAGATCATCACGACGTTTTCAGGCGGCGTGGCGGTCACGTCGAACCAGGGCGACGCGGTGCGCGAGATGCTGACGTTCATGGCCGCGCCGGCCGCCGCTGAAGTGAAACGCCGCAACGGCATGGCGCCGGCCTGAAAGGCCGTTGCCACGTCATCAACCCGGGTTCAGCCGCACTGCCCCACATACCCGCAAGCGGTGCAGAAGTCGCAGCCGTCCTTGTGGATCACGGTCGGGTTGCCGCACTCCGGGCAGGGCTTGCCGGCGAGCAACTGCGCCTGGCCCGGCGTGCGCGGCTGCGGTGTCTGCAGCACGCCCATCTCGCGCAGCGGAAAGCCTTCTTCGTCGAGCACGCCGAGCATCGCGTAGCGGTGGATGATCAGGCGCGCCATGTAGGCGACGGTGGACGGCCAGACCTGCTGGCGGCGCTGGCCATGCGGCAGGCCCGGCACGAACGCCATGAAGTGGCCGAGCGGCTCGGCGTAGTTGAGCAGCTTGCGCAGCTTCATGCCGATCCAGGCCGGGTCGATCACGCGCATGTCGAGCGACAGCAGGCGCGCCAGGCCGTCGAGCGCGCGCGGGTAGTTGCCCGACAGCGCCACCGCACAGGGCCGCGTCGACGCGTGCACGGCACCCTGACCTGGCACCGCAGCAGTCGTGCCGTCGGCACCTGACAGGTTCACTTCCTTGAGCGTCAGCGTGAAGGCTTCGCCGCTGGCGGGGTTCTGGATATCGACCGCCCAGGCGAGCGTGCCCGAGGTGCCGGTGAGCGGCTCGTCAACGCTGAACATCGAATCCAGCACCGGCGTGGGCGCGCCCGCGCGCGCCGGCAGGGCGCCGAGCTGTTCGCAGCGCCAGCGCACCAGCGCCGCCGTCGCCGCCACCACGCCGGGGAACAGGCGGCGTTCGCCGTGCGGCGGAAACGGCATCTCGAAGGCGTGCTCCTCGGCGACCGTCGCGAGCGCGTCGAGCTTGAGCTGCAGCCAGGCGGCGTCGTTCGCGCGCAGATCCATCGACAGGGTCTTGGCCAGTGCGCCCAGGCCACGCGGCTGTTCGGCGCCGTTCACCCAGACCTCGAAAGGCTGCGCCGCTGCGACGCGCGACCCCGTCGCATCACGTGACAACGGGGTCGACTCCCCCGGCCCAGCCGCGAGCTCACCGACGAACAACGCGAAGCCACCGTGCGGGTGATGCACCATGTAGGTCCAGGACGGGTTGCCCGCCGGCAACTCGGGG
>JANNKS010000601.1:0-6795 GCA_031396425.1 Rhizobacter sp.
GCGCGCAACTGCCCGGCGTCGAGCGTGCCGCCGCGATCGACCAGGGAGTATTGATAGATCCAGCCGACACCGGTCGCATCGGGACCGAGCGAAGCCTTGGCGGCAGCGGGCAGTCGCGCCTGCACCTGGTTCAGATACTCCAGCACACGCGAGCGCGCCCAGTACGGATCCGTGCCGTCCTCGAACAGGATGTAAACATATGAGTCGCCGAACATCGAGTAGCCACGCACCGTCTTTGCGAAGCAGCGCTCAAGGCCGCCGCGCAGAGCGAGGCGCGCTGGGCGAAAGGCACGCCCGCCGGTGAACTGGACGGCGTGCCGGTATCGATCAAGGACCTGATCCTGACGCGCGGCTGGCCGACGCTGCGCGGCAGCCACACAGTGGACGCCCAGCAGCCCTGGGACGTCGATGCGCCGGTCACGGCGCGGCTGCGCGAGGCCGGCGCGGTGCTGCTGGGCAAGACCACCACGCCGGAGTTCGGCTGCAAGGGCGAGACCAATTCGCCGCGCACCGGCATCACCCGCAACCCCTGGGACCTGAGCAAGACGCCGGGCGGTTCGTCGGGCGGCACCGCAGCCGCGGTGGCGGCCGGCCTGGGGCCGTTGTCGGTGGGCACCGACGGTGCCGGTTCGGTGCGCATTCCGGCGGCGTTCTGCGGCAACTTCGGCCTCAAGCCGAGCTTCGGCCGGGTGCCGGCGTATCCACTCTCACCGTTCGGCAGCGTGGCGCACCTGGGCCCGCACACGATGAGCGTGCGCGACGCCGCGCTGATGCTCAACGTGATGAAACAACCCGACGCACGCGACTGGACCTCTCTGCCCTACGACCCGGCCGACATGCTCGACGGCCTGGAACTCGGCGTGCGCGGCCTGCGCATCGCGTATTCGCCCGGCCTGGGCTATGCGCAGGCGGTGGTGCACCCCGAGGTCGCCAGCGCCGTGGCGCAGGCGGTGCGTGAACTCGAAGCGCTGGGCGCAATCGTCGAACAGGTCGATCCCGGCATCGAGGACTCGCTCGACATCTGCACCGGCCTGTGGTTCGTCGGCGCCTGGAGTGTGTGGAACACGCTCGATGCGCAACAACAGGCCGTCACCGACCCCGACTTCCGCGCCGAGGCGCAGCTCGGCGCCGAGTTCAGCGCGCTCGACGTGCAGCGCCTGACCATGCGGCGCGGTGCGCTGGGCTCGCACATGCACCAGTTCATGCAGCGCCACGACCTGCTCGTCACGCCCAGCGTGGCGGTGCCGGCCTTCGACGCGCGCCCGGCCGGGCAGATGACGATGACGCCGCAGGCCATGCTCGGCTGGACGCCGTTTTCCTACCCGTTCAACCTGACGCAGCAGCCGGCCTGCAGCATTCCCTGTGGTGTCACGAAAGCCGGCCTGCCGATCGGTCTGCAATTCGTCGGGCCGATGTTCGGCGACGCGCTGGTGTTGCGCGCCGCACGCGCCTACGAGCGGGTGCGACCGATCGCGCGACCGGTGCTGAACTGACCGGCAGAGCTCGTGCGCCCGGTGCTTTGCCCGGCGTCAAGTATCGCGGCATCGAGTCGGTTAGGCTGCGGCCCCATGGACCTGCAATTTCTCGGCGCCGCCGACAGCGTGACCGGCTCGCGCCACCTGGTTGAGCTCGGCGGCAGCCGCATCCTGCTCGATTGCGGCCTGTTCCAGGGCTTCAAGACGCTGCGCGAACGCAACCGCGCGCCCCTGGGGGTACCACCGGAATCGATAGGCGCCGTCGTGCTCAGCCACGCCCACCTCGACCACAGCGGCTGGTTGCCAGCGCTGGTGCGCGACGGTTTCAAGGGGCCGGTGTGGTGTTCGCCGGCGACCCGCGACCTGGCCGAAGTGCTGCTGCTCGACAGCGCGCGCCTGCAGGAAGAAGACGCACGCCGGGCGAACCGCTACGGCTTTTCGCGCCACCAGCCCGCGCTGCCGCTGTACACCGTGGTCGATGCGAAGCGTGCGATCGCGCGGCTGCAATCCTGCGCGCCGGGCAAGTCAGCCCGGGTCGGCGAGGTGCAGGTCACGCTCACGCCGGTGGGCCACCTGCTCGGCGCCTGCGCGGTCAGCCTGCGCTGCGGTGGGCAAACGCTGGTGTATTCCGGCGACCTCGGCCGCAGCACGGACATGCTGATGCCGCCGCCCGAGGTGATCGCGCACGCCGACGTGCTGCTCGTCGAATCGACCTATGGCGACCGGCTGCATCCGCACGACGACACGCAGCGCCTGCTGGGTGACATCGTGCGCGCCACCGTTCGGCGCGGCGGCTCGGTGGTGCTTCCCTCGTTCGCGGTCGGTCGCGCGCAGGCGCTGCTGCTGTGCCTGCAGCGCCTCAAGCGCGACGGTGACATTCCCGGCGAAGTGCCGATCTTCCTCGACAGCCCGATGGCCACGCAGGCCACCACGCTGTACCAGAAACACCGCAAGCTGCTGCGCATCGCGCCGCGCGAGGCGGGTGCCTTGTGCGACGGTGTCACCATCGTCAGCACGCCGCAACAGTCGATGCGGCTGTCGCGTTCGCGCTTTCCCAGCGTCATCGTCTCGGCCAGCGGCATGGCCACCGGCGGGCGGGTGCTCAACCACCTGAAGGCGATGGCGCCGAACCCGCGCAACCACATCGTGTTCCCGGGCTTCCAGGTGGCCGGCACGCGCGGCGCGAAGATGATCGAAGGAGCGCCGACGGTGAAGATCTTCGGCGAATACGTTCCCATCAACGCGCAGGTGAGCCACCTCGAAGGCTTTTCTGGCCACGCCGACGCGAACGAGCTGATGGCCTGGTTGCGCGGCTTCAAGAAGCCGCCGCGCCAGACCTTCGTGGTGCACGGCGACCCGAAGGCGAGCGACGCGCTGCGAATGCGCATCGCCGACGAACTGGGTTGGGCGGTTCGGGTGCCGGAGCATCTTTCGCGGCACGGCGTCTAAGACCGATCGCCGCTCGGTCGCAGAAGGCCCCTGTGCCGGATCGCGTGGAAGCGATCAGGCCCCAACGCGCACGCAACCGCTGCGCTTCAGTCGAACCGCCCTTCGCGCAGCCACTTCGTCGCAACCCACTTCTCCCCCTCGACCACCGGGGCGCCGCCGTGCAGCGAACGTGTCATCGGGTGCGGCCGGTCGTAGCTGAAGAAGACCGCATTGCCTTTGACCGGTGCCACGTCGAGCGCGACATCGGGGAACACCGTCGCACCCCCCTTCGTGGGCGTGTTCAGGTAGCACACCAGCGAGCCCACCCTCTGACCACCGCGCTTGAGGATTCCGGGCGTGCCGGGCTGGGTGGGGTCGAAGTAGTCGTAGTGCGGCTTGTATTCAGCGCCGGGCCGATAGCGCAGGACCTGCAGGCCCTCGCCGTTCACGACCGGCCAGGCAAGCAACGCCGAGATGCGCTCTTCGAGCCGGGCGATGAGTGCGCTTTCACCGCGCGTGAAGAACATGCCGTCGCTGGTGCGCGCTTCGTTCACTTCGTTGCCGCCGGTCTCCATCTTCACGGTTTCGGAACGCACCAGGCGCGCACTCGCGCATTCGACCAGCTCGTCGCACTCCGCGTCGGAGAACAACCCACCGAACACGATGACGCGCGGGTTGCGCATCGCCACCAGGACGCACACCTCACGGTCGGGCAGTTGCAGCGTCGCGCTCGTTTCACCCACCAGCGGCTCGGGCACCACACTGGGCGGCGGCAGCCCGGCGGCGCGCGCATGCTCATCCAGAAAGCCACGCAGCGTGTCTTCGAGCGCGGCGACCGCCACATCTTCATTCCAGCCGCTGGCCAGCATCGATTTCAGCACCGCGTCGGGCGGCTGTCCGGCGGTCGCCTGCGCGACGATCCATGCGCGCAGTTCGGGCGTGACGGGCTGGGCACTCATGCCGGGTATTTTGACGGAACCAGCAACGGCTTCATGCACAACAAGCCGAGCGCCGGGCCGAGCGCGAGCCACGGCAACACCTGCGCCAGCGGCCAGCACGCAGCGAGCGCGACGAAGGCAGCAATCGTCGCCACCGAAATCGAAAAGCCGATGCAGTTCACCAGCGTCAACACGCTGCCGACCTGGGCGCGCGGCGCGTTGGTGGCAGTGAGCGCGCTGAACTGCGGCGAATCGCCCGACACGGTGGCGCCCCACAGCAGGATCCACAGCGCCCAGGCCCACAGCGGCGCGTCGAGCAGCCAAGGCGCCGCGAGCGCGCATGCACCACTGCAGGCGAGTTGCGCGGCCGCGATTCGCGCGCTGCCGAAGCGCCCCGCGAGCACGCCGCCCGCCACGCAGCTGAGCGTGCCGATCGCGATGCCCGCGAACACCCACCAGGCGGCCGCCTCGCCCTGCCAGCGCAGCGCGACGATCAAGGGCAGCAGCACGAAGAACGCATACAGCTCCCCCATGTGACCGAAGTAGCCGAAGGCGGAGGCACGCACCGCGCGGTCACGCACGATCACCCCCAGGGCGCGCGCCGAGAACTTCGCCGGCGCGGCCAGGTGCGGCCCGTCGGGCACCAGCGCGGCCATCGTCAGGCCGCCGAGCGTGGCGATTCCCGCCACCGCGAGCAGCACGCCCTGCCACGGCCACGACGCACCGAGCGCGCGCAGGCCGAACGGCAACGCGGTGCCGAGTACCAGCGCGCCCACCAGCACACCCAGTGCCAAGCCGAGGCCTTGTGCATACCAGCCCGCCGCGATCTTCATGCCCACCGGATAGATGCCGGCGAGGAACACACCGGTGAGGAAGCGCAACACGATGAGCGTCGACAAGTGCGGCGGCAACAGGGCACACAGCACCGCACACGACGCACCGGCGAGCGAGCAGACCAGGAACACCTTGCGCGGCGAGAAGCGGTCGGCAATGCCCCACAGGGCGAAGACCAGCGTGCCGACGATGAAACCGACCTGCACCGCGCCGGTGAACCAGCCCACCGCCGCATCGGGCAGGCCGGTGTCGCGCTGCAGGTCGGCCATCACCGCGTTGATGGCGAACCACAGCGACGTGCCGGCAAACTGCGACAACGCTATGGCGGGCAGGATATGCCACGGCGGGTCGAAGGTGTCGGCCGTGGCCGTGGCGCGGGTCATGGGCAGGCGATTATGGCGATGCAAGCACCCCCCGCTGCAGCGACCCGGCCTGAGCGAACTTGCCTGATGGACCGCCCCGCTTCGGCAGGGCATTTTTTCGCCTGGCAACTACCGGAAATTGCGGCTGCGCGCCACCAGGCCTTGCAGCAGCTCGGAGTGGTCGATCAACTTCACCGCCAGCAGGTGCATCACCTCGCCCTCGCGTTGCCACTGGCCGAACACGGTGAGCAGGCGCGCGGCGAGCAGCGGCTTGCGCTGCGCCTCGGCCACCGCCGGCCAGACGATCACGTTGACGGCGCCGGTGTCGTCTTCGAGCGTCACGAACACCGTGCCCTTGGCCGTCTCGGGGCGCTGGCGGTGCGTGACCAGGCCGCTGGCGCGCGCGATGCGGCCGTTCGGGTAGCCACGCAGCACCGCGGCAGGTTGCACCTTGAACGCGGCAAGCTGCTCGCGCAGCAGGGCCAACGGGTGGCGGTTCAGCGTGAGGCCGAGCGACCGGTAGTCGGCCAGCATCTCTTCGGCCTCGCTGGGTGCGGCAAGCTGCGCCGCGTCTTCATGGACGCGCATGTCGCGCAGCAGTTCGGTCGGCCGGGTGTCGACCCCCGCCACCGCCCACGCCGCCTGGTGGCGGTGGCCGCTGCGCGACGCAGCACTCGACACGGCACCCGAGGCAGCACCCGAAGAGACACCTGAAGCGGCGCTCGACGCGCCACCCGACGCACCGCCACCGACGATGCCCCGCAGCGCATCGGCCTGGGCGAGCGCCTGCAGGTCGTGCGCGTTCAGCCGCGCCCGCCGCGCCAGGTCTTCGGCACCCGTGAACGCCGCCGTGGCGCGTGCCTGCACGATGCGCAGCGCCGCGTCTTCCGACAGGCCGGCGATGCGGTTCAGCCCCAGGCGGACCGCGTGCAGCGGGCCGCCTTGCGATTCCTCGACCGCGTGCAGCGGGCCGCCGCCAGCTGCCTCCAGCGTGCTGTGCCACTCACTCACGCCGACGTCGACCGCGCGCACCTCCACGCCATGCTCGCGCGCATCGCGCACCAGTTGCGCCGGCGCGTAGAAGCCCATCGGCTGGCTGTTCAGCAGCGCAGCGAGGAACGCGTCAGGGTGGTGGCGCTTGATCCAGCAGCTGACGTAGACGAGCAGCGCAAAGCTCGCCGCGTGGCTCTCGGGGAAACCGTATTCGCCGAAGCCCTGGATCTGCTTGAAGATGCGCTCGGCGTAGTCGGCCTCGTAGCCCTTCTCGATCATGCGCCCCACCAGCCGGTCGTGAAACGGCCCCAGGCCCCCCTTGCGCTTCCACGCCGCCATCGCGCGGCGCAGCTGGTCGGCCTCGCCGGGCGTGAAATCGGCCGCCAGCACGGCGAGCTGCATCACCTGCTCCTGGAAGATCGGCACGCCGCAGGTGCGCTGCAGGGCCTGCGCCACTTCGGCACTTGGAAACTCCACCGGCTCTTCGCCATTGCGCCGCTTCAGGTAGGGGTGCACCATGCCGCCCTGAATCGGCCCGGGCCGCACGATCGCGACCTCGATCACCAGGTCGTAGAAGCAGCGCGGCAGCAGGCGCGGCAGCATGCTCATCTGCGCGCGCGATTCGATCTGGAACACGCCCACCGTGTCGGCCCGGCACGCCATGTCGTAGGTGGCTTCGTCTTCGGCGGGCACGTCCTGCATCTCGAACGGTTCGTCCTCGCAACGCCCCAGCTTGGCGCTGATGTGGCCCAGCGCCCGCCGGAT